>RFHO01000256.1 GCA_003696385.1 Planctomycetota bacterium
CCGGGGGCCCCACCGCGGGCGATGGCCCTGCTGGACCGCGAACGCCCCGTCGAACCGGTGGTATTTCTCCGAGGCGATCCGGCCCGACGTGGCCCGCGCGTGCCGCGACGCTTCCTGCAACTGCTCGCCGGCCCCAACGCCCCTCCGTTCCGCGACGGCAGCGGCCGTCGGGAACTGGCGGAAGCCATCGCCAGCACGAACAACCCACTCACCGCCCGCGTGCTCGTCGACCGCGTCTGGCAACACCACTTCGGCCGCGGGCTGGTCGATTCACCGGACGATTTCGGGCTCCGTACGCCCGAACCGGTGCACATCGAACTGCTCGACTACCTCGCGTGGCGCTTCATGCACGACGGCTGGTCGCTGAAGCGGCTGCACCGGCTGATCGTGACCTCCCGCACTTATTGCCTGGCCTCAAGCCTCCCCGACGCACAAGACGAGGCCAATGCGGACGTCTCCGCCCCCCCGCAACGCGGCGCCGACAACCGGCGGTTCGACCAACCGTACCCCGGCCGCAGCGTTGTCCGGCCGCAATCGCCCCCGTCCGGTACCACAGCCACGTTCGATCCAGAAAACCGGCTCTGGTGGCGTGCGGAACGTCGCCGGCTCGAATTCGAACCGCTGCGTGATGCCCTGCTTCAGGTGTCCGGGCTGCTCGACCGACGCATGGGCGGCCGGCCGGTGGACCTGTTCGCCGCATCCGCTCCGCCACGCCGGACGATCTACGGATTCGTCGATCGCTACAACGTGCCGCCACTGCTGCGGTTTTTCGACGTGGCCGACCCGGACAGCAGCACCGCGCGGCGTTCGCAGACCATCGTCCCGCAGCAGGCGCTGTTCATGATGAATTCCGAACTGCTCTACCGCACAGCCGACGCAACCGTTCGCCAAGTGCTCGCTTCCCGCCGATCCGCCGCACCCGGACATCCCGACAGCCGCGCCCCGTCAGCGGCGGCGAAGGCCCGCACGGTCGCTCGCACGTCTCCGGCACCACCCTCGGGCAATGGCTCCCAGATCGACCGACACGTCCGCTCCCTCTTCCGACGGACCTTGGCCCGTGATCCGACAGCGGCCGAACGGCGTCTGGCGAAGCAGTTCCTGCTGGCTGGAAGGCCACCGGCTCGACACCCCGCCCGTCGCCACCGCCCGCCTGAACATCGCTCTCCGCAGACGTCCAGCGGTTCAGCCGCCCTTCCGGCCAGAGCGTCCGGCCCGGAGCCGGGATCCCGCCAAGCCACTCCGCGCCATTCGGCGCCAATCCCGCCCGAGCGTTGGCGATTGCTGGCGCAAACATTGTTGATGAGCAACGAGTTCGCATTTATCGATTGAACGCTCATTCACGCACACCCCGATTACGCGCAAAATGGCGAAGCGCAAGTATACTTTCGTCCGAACTCAGTGATTACACGATCACATATCAGTAGAAACCACGTCGACCGCGACGATCGGCGAAACTTTCCGCGCCGCAGGGGGTTTAATCTGTTTGTGCAGCGACGGGAATGCACGGGCCTCGTCGCCTCCCGATACCCGCCGCGACGAGCATCCCCCCTTGCCAATCACCCCCCAACGAGCAGAACCCACCAGGACCCACATTCGACGAACGGAATACGACGCGATGGATATTGGCGAAATCCTGGTCAGACGCGGGCTGCTGACACCCGAGCAGTTGGCTCAGGCACGGGCCCAATCCAACGGTCACCGGGTTGATCAGGTGGCCGTCAAGCTCGGGTACGTCAGCGAGGAAGAGGCGCTGAAGACGTTGGCCGAAGAACTGGGCATGCGCTACGTCGACCTGCACGACTTCCAGGTCGATCGGAAGCTTCTGGGCCAGTTCCCGACCGCGGCGATCTATCGCTATGCCCTGCTGCCCATCCGCGATCGCGGCCATGCCATCGAGGTGGCGGTGAGCGATCCGTTCGAGCTGGAATCCCTGGATGAACTTAGCTCGCTGACCGGCCGGCGGCTGGAGCCGGTTCTGGCACAACGCGAGGAGCTGTTGCGGCTGATCAAGGAAAATTTGGGCGTCGCCGGCGACACGATCACGCAACTGGTGGCGCAGCGTGCCGAGGACGGTATCGAGCTGGTCGAAGAGCTGCCCGAAATCGACAGCGAACTGGCCAAGGAGGCTCAGGAAGCGTCGGTCATCCGGCTGGTCAATCAGTTGCTGCTCGAGGCCCTCGAAACCGGCGCGACAGACGTGCACATCGAGCCGCAGGAGCACGATCTGCGGATCCGTTTCCGCATCGACGGCATGTTGCGCAACCAGCCCGTGCCGCCGGAGATCAAGCATTTCTTCTCCGCGATCGTCACGCGGTTGAAGATCATGTCGCGGCTGAACATCGCCGAAAAGCGCCTGCCGCAGGACGGACGCATCCAGCTCCGCGTCAACGGCCGGGACATCGACGTCCGTGTCTCGATCATTCCGATGCTGCATGGCGAAGGCGTCGTGCTCCGCATGCTCGACAAAGGCCGCATGGTCTTCGACCTGAAGAACGTCGGCATGCCGGACGACCTCCGCAGCGTCTTCCGGGAATTGATCACGATTCCGCACGGAATCATCCTCGTCACCGGACCGACCGGGAGCGGAAAGACCACGACCCTGTACAGTTGCCTGAACGAGATCCTTTCGCCGGCGATCAAGATCATCACGGTCGAGGATCCCGTCGAGTATCACATGGACGGCATCAGCCAGATCCAGGTCCACGAGAAAATCGGGCTGACATTCGCCCGTGGCTTGCGGAGCATCCTGCGACACGATCCGGATGTGGTCCTCGTCGGCGAGATCCGCGACGGCGAAACGGCCGAAGCGGCCATCCAGGCGGCACTGACCGGGCACCTGGTCTTCAGCACGCTGCACACCAACGACGCATCCGGTGCCTTCACGCGGCTGATCGACATGGGCGTCGAACCGTACTTGGTCGCCAGTACGGTCGAAGGCGTGATGGCTCAGCGGCTCGTTCGAAAACTCTGTCCGGACTGCAAGCAACCATACCGACCGGGCGACGGCGACGTACCGCGTGACTTCGTCGAATTCGTGCGCGAGCACCCAAAGGC
>RFHO01000257.1 GCA_003696385.1 Planctomycetota bacterium
CCGACCATGCGGCGGAGCGGTTGCAACGCAGGCAACGGCCAGCAGACACGCGAACGACCGGACGTGCATGAGGAAGCCTCTCGATCACACTGCGCAGAGGCGGTCCGCGGCGACCACGGTCGTGCGGATGCCACGCGGTCCGTCATTGGGACGTCAACTCGATGTCGATCGTGTTGTCGCCCGGTTTGACTTCGAAGGACAACGAGCTGTCGTCACCGTACTTTTCGGGGATCTTCGTCGGGGGCGGGGCATTCGCATCGCCGGCCGGATCCGGCTCCTCTTCTTCTTCCTCGCCGCCGGCGTCCCCGGAATAGATACGCACGGTGTGACGACCGACGATGGCTCCCTTCACATCGACCGTGTAGTACAGCTCATAGTTGCCTTCTGCATCCGTGACTCCGGTGGAAGGGCGTCCTTCTTCGGGCTGAAAGACCACCCGCGCGCCGACGACGGGCTTGCCGTCGAGAGTCACTTTTCCGTGAACCGTGCCCAGTTCCGGCAGATCGCCACCGCCGCACCCCGTAAGAACGGCAAGCGACAGACCGAGCATCACGGTTCCCAGCAGGCTCGTTCGTGTCATGGTCGTCCTTTTCAACTTCAACAGGCATTCGTCGGGGCTGCGCCGAGCTTGGCGTGCGCGCGGCGCGCAGAAACCGCACGGACGGCCGGCTCGCACGTGCCGCCAGATGGCGACTAGGTGCTCGGCCGATCGAGTGCGGCTCAGAATTTGGGAATTTCGTTGTCGTCGTCCTTGGCCAGCAGGAATTCGAAGACGCTGTTGACCGCCCTGTCGGGGTTGTGGTCGATGTTTTCGCTGATGAAGTGCACGGAGCCGTCGCAGAACAGGAAGTGCGCTCCGCCCTGGTGGGGGCTCGAATATGCCCGCCGGGCCTGCCAGACGGCGACGGCCGTGGGATTGATCCCGAACTGGCCGGTCGCGTGTGCATCCGCAATCCCGCTGGAATTGTTCTCTCGCTCGCCACCCTGCCCGAACACGTTGCCGGCCCGGGTTTCCACGAAGCCGGTCAACATCTTGATTTCCCAGGCACGCTCACCGACCGCAATCGTTTTGCTGGTGCCGTCGAGAATCCGTTTGATGCTGATGTTGCTGTTGCGGAAGAAAATTCCGTTGGCCCCTGCATTGGGCTGTCCCTGGTTGCACCGTGTCTGGCGGCTGCTGTTGTTGCCGACGTAGTTGGAGATCGACGTTTCGACCAGCGTGCCCGGCGGATCGGTCTCCAATCGGCGGAATCCCCTGTTCTTCACCGGCCCGGAATCGCTGGGGCAGCGGAACAGCGGGTATCGCTGCTGCATGTCATCGACGAGCGTGGGATCCGCGAGCGCCTGAGCCAGCGTCCGGTTGTTCGGATCCAGCTTGGTCCACAGCGGCGCCTGATCGGCGAACGGCAGCAAAAACGCGCTCCAGGTCCAGTTGCCCTGGTTGTTGGTCGTGCTGCACGTGCCGTACTGCTCCACCCATCCGGGGGGAAACTGCTTGAAGTTGTCGTGATAGTTGTGCATTGCCAGCCCGATCTGCTTCAGGTTGTTCTTGCACTGGGACCGGCGGGCCGCCTCGCGGGCCTGCTGCACGGCCGGCAGCAGAAGCGCGATCAGGATGGCAATGATGGCAATCACCACCAGCAGTTCGATCAGCGTGAATCCGCGAACGGGAACGGTCGTGCGTCTGCTTTTCATGACTTCCCTTCCTTCGGCAAAACCTGGGACAGGTACGAACGACTACAGAACATAAACGGATCAAGCCCGCAAGATATCGAATTCTTCGGTCGCCGACCCGCTACCGGTCCACATCGCGCCGGCGGACGCCCAACGCACCACGGACCGCGGCAAAACGGGTGCGGCAGGGACGAACCGCGCCCGGATCGACGCGCAAAGTACCACCGGGTCGCGTGGCCCGCTATGCTGCGATCCGGGGGATCCGGGCCGAGCGACCGACTCCGACGGTGCGGTACGAAGAGAGTGTACGGCGCCAAGCTGCCCCGCCCTCTCCGCAGATCTGCACCGAATACGCGCAAAGTCTATCGAGGACCGCATGATGCACGCAAACACACTCCGCGAGCGGTTGCGACACGGAGGACAGACCGTCGGCACGATGGCCTTCGAATTCCGCGTTCCCGGACTCGGAGCGATTGCGGCGGCCGCCGGCGCCGATCTCATCATTTTCGACATGGAGCACACCGGCTGGACGTTCGAAACCATCCGGACGCTTATCGCGGGGACGCCGCGCGACCGAACCGTCCCGATGGTCCGCGTACCGGCCACCCGGTACCACTTCATCGCCCGGGCGCTGGACATGGGTGCCCGGGGAATCATGGTTCCCATGGTGGAATCGGCCGATCAGGCGCGGGAGATCACGGAGTTTTCGAAGTACCCGCCGGCCGGCCGGCGCGGAGCGGCTTTCGGGATCGCTCACGACGACTATTCCGCCGGAGAACTGCCCGAGAAGATCGCGGCCGCGAACGAGGGCATCCTGCGAATCGCTCAAATCGAAACCGCGGACGGCCTGCAGCAACTCGAAAACATCGCCGCCGTGGACGGCATCGACGTATTGTGGGTCGGTCAGACCGACCTGACCTGTTCGCTGGGCATTCCGGGGCAGTTCGAGCACCCGCGGTTCGTGGACGCCTTGAAGCGCGTGGTCGAGGCTGCCGAATCGCACGGCAAGGCCGCCGGATACATGGC
>RFHO01000258.1 GCA_003696385.1 Planctomycetota bacterium
AGCCCGCTGCGGAGACCCTCTTCCGCCAGCTCGAACAGGGACCGGCCCCCGCGTCGGCTTCCGACCCGCGGCTGTCGTGGTTTCTGGCCTGAGCGGCGAAAGGGAGGTCGGGCCGGGGATCACGAGCGGAGTGGCAGTCCCGCTGCCAGACGCAGTTCATCCGCCAGCCTCTCGAGCGGAACGGCACGGCGGTCGCGGCTGTTCTCGATGCCGTGCAGGTGAGCTCCCCATTCGGCGGCATCATCCATGCCCAGGGCCTGCATGCGGGCTCGATAGTCCGGATCGGCAGAACGCAGTAGCTTGATCTCCGAGGCGGTGAGCGGATAGACCAGCGCATAGCGGCTGTAGGCGCCGCCGAAGTCGCGCAACTGTTTGATGTTGGACTCGATCTTCTTCTGTTCTGAACTCTTGTGGTGTGTTTTCACTTCGATGACGGCCAGGTCGCCACTGCGAAGGAGTACGAGAGTGTCCAGTTCGCAGATCGCGTCGCCCGCTCGCCTGAGGATCACGTTCTGCCAGACGGAGTCGACGCAGGCACGCAGCTCGGCGTCATTCTCGATCATGTGGACCACCGCTGCAGCCACGACCTTCTCGAACAGTTCGGCAACCTTGGGGGCGTTCTGCAGGAGCAGCCCGCGCACATTGGCCGGCAATTCGAATTGGAGGACGTCTTTGCGGAAAGCGTGATGATCGGACGGAGGAGTCGCGTCGGGGGCGGTCGTCGCGCCCGCTTTTACGGCCAGCGCATTCAGTTCAGCCTGTAAACCGACGTACAAGTCACGGAGTGCTTTGGCGGTGGCGCGTTCAGTATCCGGGCCCCGCAGCTTTGCCCCCCGGAGCATCTGGAGCAAGCTTTCCCGCGGCGAGGACATGAGATACCTGCGCAGTCCGCCCAGTTGGCGGTCTTGCAGGTAGCGGTCGAGCCACTTCTTTGTAGTGTCTCCGGCTTCTCCAACATACTCGCAAAGTGCCTGCAAAAGTCGCTGTTCGATCCACTGGCGGAGTTCTTCCGGATTGCGACACCGCCGGCCTTCCTCTTCGATGATGCGCGCGGCTGAACTTCGCACGGCGTCGGCGATGAATCGCTCCAGGTGATCGGGAGAAAGTTCCCGCTGAAGGATCCGGGCCGTCCGCCAAGCGTTCATCTGTCCCCAGTACGAGTGGAACAGCGCGCGAAGGCGCTCGTTGCGGCACAGTTCGTGGTAAAGCGCGACATGAGCTTCGTGTTCGTTTCGCGCCGTCGTGGCATTCGTGATCGGCCAGAGCTGATCCGCTTGGCCCACCTCGACGCCGTAGATCGAGAACCGCTCGGTCACGTGGTCCCGCTGGGTGGAGAAACGGAACGTGATGGGTTGTGACCGGATCGTCACAGTGCCGGCCGTGGGTTCGGCAATGACGATCCGGTGCATATCCCCGTCGCAGTAGACGATCCGCAGTGAGCCGGCATCGGACGTGATTTTCTGCCGGCAGGCTTCGTACCCGAGCATGCGGAGAAAGCCGGGGCCGGTCGTTGCATCGAAAGCGATGATTCCCTGCGGGACATTGCTGTCCTGCATCACCTGGGCGATGGCCTGGCGCATGCCTTCGAACTGTTCTTCCAGGGAATCTCCGTGAAGCAGGCCGATGGTGTAGCGATCGATCAGTTTCCGGCCCCTCTTTTCTACGGACTTCAGCACGCGACGAGCGCTGTCTTCCCAGCCCCGTTCGCGCGCATGGGGAGTGCTGAAGAGCAAAACATGCCGGGGCTGCAGCGTGTGGACCGTTTTGGCGAGCACGATGGCGTCGCCCGAGGTCATCGTGATCAACAGGTCGATGCGGTCTGCGGCTTGGGACATGGTTCACCTCCGGTGATCTCGTGAGGCGTGGCATTCCGGGACACGGGGTTTGGCGGTCATTCACCGCCGCCCGCCGCGCAGTTGCTCGACGAGGGACTCGTCGATGAGGTCGGCGAGCTGGCTGTATTGATCCTTGCGCCGCCTGTCGGGTTTGGACTCGCTGAGATCCAGCTTGCTGCCGCGGATCACTTCGCCGGCCTTGCTCGCGTTGTCGTCCGTCGCTCGCAGGGCACGGCCGATGAGCATCGGGTAAAGCAGGTCTTCGTGAAGTCTGTCCACGGGCAGATCGGAGGGCAGTCCACCGGCGCCGACCCGGTCGATCAATTCGTCCAGCACAGCGGCCAGATGTGTGATCAGGTGCGGCGTCGAAAGTTGACGGAGTGACTGTTGCGGTGGTGGAACGGGCCGCCCGCCCCATCGTTCGACGTCTTCGGCCGTGATCTGCGGGCCGTCGGCGAAGATCGCCAGCCGAGTCACCACATGCTGCAGTTCGCGGACGTTGCCCGGCCAGGAGTACTTCAGCAGCGCAGCGAGTGCGTCATCGGTCCATTGCTGTCGAGTGGAATGCTGTCGATTCCATCGCTCGAGGAAGTGTCGAGCGAGGAGCTTGATGTCATCGCCTCGCTCGCGGAGCGCAGGCAGATGGATCGTCACCGCGCTGAGCCGGTAGTAGAGGTCTTCACGAAACCCGCCGGCAGCGGCGAAGGCAGGCAGGTCGCGATGCGTGGCGGAGATGACCCGCACGTCGGCCTTGCGCGGCGTGTC
>RFHO01000259.1 GCA_003696385.1 Planctomycetota bacterium
CGCTTTCAGGCGCTGACGATGCCCTATTTCGCTGCCGCGACGACCTATGAACAGCGACGGTCGGAGTCCGCGGTCCCGCCGGCGTTCCTGTGTGCGGACGATCCGGCACTCCGCAGGGCCGTCTGGTCCGCCACCACAGACGTCCTGGACGCACCGCCCGGCACGGATCCGGTCGAGCTGCTGCGACGAGCCGGCCGCGCGCTGGCGGCATTCAACCGAGTGGGGTTGTGCGACCCGGCCGCCGGGAATCTGTACCGTTACACCGCGGCTGCGAAGTGACCGCCACGATCGCGCAGCCTGCGGACAGCGAGATCCCGCGTTCTTCAGCCGCAGAGGTTTGTCGAACGCGGAGCTGGGAACTCGCGGCAGCGGTTCGCCATCATTGCAACGTCGTACGCGCGTCTGCGAGACTATGGTTGCTTGATGCGACGGCGAGAACCGCGCCACGGCCGACGGTCCGCCGCGCCGTCGCCACTGTGCCGGTCGCGCCGCACGCCCGGCGACAGAAGTGATCGAACCAGACGAAGGAGCCGCCGATGCGTCTTCATCCCCCAGCTAACGGTCATCTGTTTCGGTCATCCCCGGCTGCGCGTTCGTCGGGTCCGTTTGCGGATCGTTCGCGGCGGGGGTTTCTTCGCAGCGCCGCCGGAGCCGTCATCGGGCTTGGCACACTGGGTAGCCACGCCGCTCATTCCGCCCCGGCGGCTTCGGAGGACGGCGAACCGCCGCATCCGAACCGCGGCCGGATCTACAAATCGGTCAAATGGGGCATGATCGGCGCCGGCAAGACCGTGCTGGAGAAATTCCAGGTCCAGAAGGAACTCGGTTACGACGGCATCGAGTTCATCAGTCCGTCGAACTACGACCTCCAGGAACTCATCGAAGCCAGCCGCAAGACGGGGCTCCCCATTCATGGCGTCGTGGACATGGTGCACTGGCGCCAGCGGCTCTCTTCCCCGGATCCAGCGGTTCGCGAGCGCGGCCGGATGGCGCTCGAGCAGGCCATCCGCGACACGTACACGCTCCACGGCAATGCCGTGCTGCTGGTTCCGGGCCGCGTCACCGGCCCGGACGAGAATCACGACCACGTCTGGCAGCGGTCGATCGTCGAAATCCGCAAGGTGCTTCCGCTGGCCGCGAAGCTCGGCGTGCGCGTGCTGATCGAAAACGTGTGGAACGGATTCTGTGAGGACCCGCAGCAGTTCCGGGACTACATCGACGAGATCGCCAGCCCGTGGGTGGGCGTGTACTTCGACATCGGGAATGTCCGGAAGTTCAGCCCCAGTGAGGAGTGGATCCGCACGCTCCGGCATCGCATCGTCAAGCTGGACGTCAAGGACTGGGGCAAAGCCAACGGCTTCTGCAAAATCGGCGATGGCGATGTGAACTGGCCCGAAGTGCGTAAAGCGCTGCGTGAGATCGGCTTCACCGGCTGGTGCACCGCCGAGGTGCGTGGCGGCGACCGCGAGCGGCTGGCCGAAATCGCCGAGCGGATGAACCGTGTGCTGGGACTGTAGTCACGAAGTCGGCTCCGTTTCTCCCGGCGGCCGCGTCCCCGAGGTGCAAAATGCCTCTGCGCGGGTCGGGCCGCGGGGTTGCGTTGCCGGTGTGGCGACTGCCCGCGGCCGGGCCGTCATCCGTTCGGCGTTCCACAGCCGCAGCGGCGGGGCATCGTCCGAGCGGGTGAACGGTCCGAGCTCTTCCGACCGGAACTGCCTGTGAACGCCGCGATGCATCCTGTTTCTGCACGGCTCGTATCAGGGAAAGATCGCATGAAAACGCCCATCCGTCTCTGGAGTGCCCTGTTCGCTCTGTTTGCGTCGCTGCTCGTGGTTCCCCGGAGCGACGCCCGGCAACCGGCGTCCCGAAGCGACCGGCCACCGAACATCGTGTTCATCCTCGCGGACGATCTGGGCTACGCCGAGCTGGGGTGCTACGGCCAGGAAAAGATCAAGACGCCGAACATCGATCGACTCGCACGGCAGGGTATGCGTTTCACCCAGTTCTATTGCGGCAACGCCGTGTGCGCCCCGTCTCGCTGCTGCCTGATGACCGGCAAACATCCGGGCCACGCCTTCGTCCGCAACAACCGGCAGAACAAGCTGCCTCGAGAAATCATCGAACGCTACGGCATGGAATTCGCCGGCCAGATTCCGATCCCCGATGCCGAAGTCACCATCGCCGAGATGCTGAAGCAGAAGGGCTACGCCACGGCGGCGATCGGCAAATGGGGACTGGGGCACTTCGGCACCAGCGGTGATCCGAACCGACAGGGCTTCGACCTGTTCTTCGGTTACAACTGCCAGGCTCACGCCCATTCGTACTATCCCGCGTACCTGTGGCGCAATGGCACGAAGGTGCCGCTGAAGAACGCCCCGCCGATCCCCGGTCACGCCAGGCTGCCGCGGGACGCCGACCCGTACGACCCGCGCAGCTATGACCGCTACAAGGGGCAGGACTATGCCCCCGACCACATGATCGAAGAAGCACTGCGGTTCATCCGCGACAACGCCGCAAGACCGTTCTTTCTGTACTTCCCGACGACGATCCCCCACCTCGCCCTGCACATCCCGGATGAAGAACTGAAGCCGTACCTGGGCAAGTGGGACGAAACGCCGTTCACCGGCAATGGCTACACGCCCCATCGCTATCCGCGGGCAGCGTATGCCGCGATGATCTCGCGGCTGGACCGCGACGTCGGCCGCATCCTCGCCCTGCTGAAGGAACTGGGCCTCGAGGAAAACACCGTGGTGTTCTTCTCCTCCGACAACGGCACGACGCACTTGCGCAAGGAAGTGGACTATGAGTTCTTCCGAAGCGTCGGTCCCCTGCGAGGACTGAAGGGCAGCCTGTACGAGGGCGGGATCCGGATTCCGATGATCGTCCGCTGGCCGGGACACATCCCCGCGGGAACGACCAGCGACCACATCGGGGCGTTCTGGGACGTGATGCCGACCATCGCGGAACTGACCGGGACGAACATGCCGGAAGGCATCGACGGAATCAGCTTCGTGCCGACGCTGCTCGGGCATCCCGAACGTCAGAAACAGCACGAATTCCTGTA
>RFHO01000260.1 GCA_003696385.1 Planctomycetota bacterium
GGCCGCCACGGTGACGTACGATGCCACGCACGCAATCTCCCCCAGACACCGCAGAAGACCACGTGGACCGCCGCCACGCGGGCCCCGCACCAGCCGCCCGCGCCTCTGAACGCCGTGAATCAGAACATACCCCATCCAGCACGCCGCGGCCCACAGCACGACGCCCCACCCCGCCTGTCGCAGCAGACTCCCGACCGGTTCGGCCGCAATCGTCCCGGCCGCCGGGGCACCGATCGTCGTGCCATGCCGATGGTGCGTGGCCGCGGCGCTCACCAGCGCGTCCCGCATGGCCTGCGACGCCCTGTCGGCCAGGACGTCGGCCCCGCCCCACAGAAACGCCACGGCCGCGGCCGTCACCAGCATCCGCGTGAGCAACACGCTGTACGGGCCGCGGCCGGAACGCAGCGCTTCGGCCCGCCGTCGCGCAGTCGGTGGATGACGGCGTTCCTCGTTCACGTTCGACCTCCCGGCACGGCCCGGCGACTCCTACCCGAAGAGACTTCCCGCCGAGCGGTTTCGCTCTGCGGGCCGCCCCTCGCCTCCCTGCACGCACCGGCCGCGGTCACCTCATCGCACGCGGGGAACGGCAAGCCACCTAGACACCCGGCACGCGCCCCGCCATCCCGCACACCGCCGCATGGATGACGATGCCAAGCTGCGGAAGCAACACGCCCAACACCAACACCACGACGACTACTCGAACCCCGTCGGACGGCAGGAGCCGCGCCGCCGACGGCCACCCGCGGCGCGCCATCGCCAATATGAAATCCGTCACGTACAGCGTCGCCAACAACGGCGCGGCAAGCGTCAGGGCCAGCAGCGATCCACCAGCCAACAGCTCTCCCAGCCACACCGCCGCACCGCTGTCCACATTCAGCGGAGTCCCCAGCGGAACGCCGCCGACGGCCACCAGTAACGTCCCGAACCACCCCGCCCGCCCGGCCATCCCGCCCACAGCGCCTTCGAGCAGCACGAAGCCCCCGAACGCAACGAACCATGTGCTCAACCCCGCGCCCTCCGTTTCGCCGAACAGAACGTCGCGGGCCGTCCAACCGAGCTGGTCGTCGACCAGGCTCCCGGCGGCGGGAATCGCCCACAACAGCAGCACCGCGGCCAGCCCCAACGCGGCCCCCCGCAGCAGCTCCGATACGCCGGCCGGAACCAGCATTGCAGGATCGAACGCCACCCCCGCTCCGGGGGATTCCGGGTGGTCCTCAGCCGGGCTTGCCCGGTGTTCCCACCCTGTCACCGGCCGGACGTTCCCCGCCGGCGGCCCATGCACCGGTGCCACCAACAGCGGCACAAACGCCAATGCGAAGATCTGTACGCCGATCGGCATCAGGCGCCGCAACGCCAGATGCAAGACCAGCAGAATCCCGCCGATCCGCATCGCCGCCAGCACGTACGACAGGGCATACGGCTGCAAGTCGGCCCAGAGTGCTCCGAAAATGCCATCCAGCGGATCCATCGGCTGGCCCCATTCCCATACTGCCGTCGGCCCCGACACATCCCGCCCGAACCGCCAGCCCCTCGGCCGAAGGCGCACCCACCGGCGCCGCGGTCGAAACTTCCGCCCGACTCCCCACGAAAGCATGTCCCGCCGCCGCCACGACGGCGACGCCGCGGAAGTTCGATCGCCATGCCCGCTCGCAAACCCGTGGGAAACGCTCGACGCACCGGCGAGAGGCTGACCGTGACCGGGACTGCTAGCCGATGGCAGGCGACGCGCCAAGACGAACCTTTCCGCCTCCGCTGACCGCCAGCCTGCGCGCCGGCCAGCATGATGACGCCCAAAACAGCGAGATCTATCCATATGAACCGTATTTTTGAGAGAATCACAACGGTTTGTACCGACGTGCAGCATCCGAAAACCTGCGCGGAGGCCTCGGCGTGCGGCCCGATCCTTGCCAAAGGTTGCAAAGCCTGTACCGTACGCCCAATTCGTCCTCACTTTGCCACAATCGATCCATTTCACGGATGCGAAACCGGATCGGCATCGATACCTGAGCATCGTCCCGTCACGGGCCGGCGGCCCCGGGGGACCAGCAGGCAAGTACTTGGCGGACAACAGCTTGAGCCTGTCGTCCGTTGACCGTGGCATGCCGCCGACGTTCGGCACGCCCCCACCGGGGAGTTGCGCAACGAGGGACTCGATTGATGGCGAAGAAAACCACGAGGAAGAAAACGGCCGCAAAGAAGAAAAAGACGACAAGCGGCCCAGTTGCCGCGAAGCGTAAGCCCACCACACCGCGCGGCGGCAAGCGACCGACCGCGGCGGCCATTCGGCGCGAGCTGCAGCGGCTCGACCGTCAGATCCTCGAGCTGATCAACCGCCGGGCCGAACTGACCACGGAGCTGATCCAGCAGTCGGAGAACCCACGTCGCGAAGTGTACAACTTCGAAGCCGACGCGCCGCTGTACGAAGCTCTGGCCGAACGCAATCGCGGGCCGCTGCCGGACACCGCGGTTCGGGGCGTGTTCCGACAGATTCTTTCCGCGGCGCGGCACGCCGTTCGGGTCGTCCGCGTGGCGTACCTGGGCCCGCAGTACAGCTTCACGCATCTGGCCGCGGTCGAGCGGTTTGGTGAATCCGCCGACCTGATTCCGGTCGGCACGATCGCCGCTGTCTTTGAAGAGGTCAATCGCGGTCACGCCGAGTTCGGCGTCGTCCCGATCGAAAACAGCACCGACGGGCGGATCGTCGACACCCTGGACATGCTCACGCGGCTGCCGCTGAAGATCTGCGGAGAAATCCAGTTGGCGATCCACCACAATCTGCTGGCGCGGTGTCCGCGCGAGCAGATCGTGGAAATCTACAGCAAGCCACAGGCCCTCTCGCAGTGTCGTGACTGGCTGGCCCGCAACATGCCGCAGGCCCGGTTGGTCGAAGTCACCAGCACCTCTACCGCGGCCCGACTGGCACGCGACAAACCGGGGGCCGCCGCCATCGCCAGTCGCCAGGCCGCCGTCGAATACGGCTTGCAGATCGTGGTGGAAGACGTACAGGACAACAAGAACAACGTCACACGGTTTGCCGTCATCGGCCACGAACAACCGCCCCCCACCGGCAATGATCGAACGTCGCTGCTGTTGCAGGTGCCGCATCAACCTGGGGCACTGGCCGACGCCTTGGCCGTGTTCAAGAAGAACAAGGTCAACCTCACCTGGATCGAATCGTTTCCACTGCGGGGCGAGGAAGTGGGCTACCTGTTCTTCCTGGATTTCGAAGGACACAGTTCCGAAACCCGCATCGCACGCACGCTCAAACAACTGGAGCCGCAGGCGGTACGGATGGTCGTGCTGGGTTCATACCCGCGTGCCGAAGTGCTCGATTGAACGGTGTCTGCCTGGAGCACACGCCGCGCCGGCGACTCTGGTGCGGGGATCGCAAACGGCGCCGTTCGAGCCCACCCGCGGGGTTGCCCCCGGAGTCGGCGTCACCGCACCGACCTCCCGCGGTCGGCCGTGACACCGGTCCGCTGCGCACCGGCTTCGGCGGGCTTTGGATTTCGCCTTTGGCCGGCACCCGGTGACAACGCGAGCCCAAAGCGACCGCACCGGCCGCGAATCCGCCTCCGAAGCGGGTCGCCGACAGCGACGGCAGGACGTTTTCCAGGGGCGGCCCATCTCGAGATTCCACGCAACGAAAGGCACAACTCATGCGAACCCTGTTGATCGCCGGAAACTGGAAGATGAATCTGTTGCGGTCGTCCGCCGTCGAACTCGCTCAGGCGCTCGCCAACCGCTTCGCGCAACCGCCGGAGGGCATCGAGCTGCTGGTTTGTCCGCCGTTCCCGTATCTGATTCCGGTGCACGAAGTGATCGCCGGCAGTGCCGTACAGCTCGGTGCGCAGACCAGCTACTTCGAACCGCCCGGGGCGTTCACCGGCGAAGTGGCCAATGAGATGCTGGTCGACGTGGGCTGCCGCTACGTGATTCAGGGGCACAGCGAACGACGGCACGTTCTGGGGGAAAGCGATACCGTGGTCAACCGCAAGGTGCGCGCCAGTCTGCAGCGTGGATTGCGAGTGATCCTGTGCGTCGGCGAACGGCTCGAAGAACGCCAGGCCGGACAGACGGAACAGGTGCTGGACAGGCAACTGGAAACCGGCTTGCGGGAAATCGACGCGGCAGCCGCCGGAAACGTGGTCGTCGCCTATGAACCGGTGTGGGCGATCGGCACGGGTGTCGTCGCCACCGAACAGCAGGCTCAGTCCGCTCATGCACACATTCGCAATTGGCTGGCCAGCCGCTACAATCCGGAATTCGCTCGTGCCGCGCGCATCCTTTATGGCGGCAGCGTGAAACCCCAAAACGCGGAAGGCCTGTTGGCCCAGCCCGACGTGGACGGTGCTCTGGTGGGAGGTGCGAGCCTGAAGGCGGACTCGTTCTGCGGCATCGTGGACGCGGCCGTCCGGGCGCGGGCGTCCGCCGGCTGACCGGACCGCCGGACCGCTCGACTACCCGGCCCGCGGCGGACCACTGCATTGCAAGACGAGCCTTCGGCGCGGCTGTCTTCTTTCGGCAGTGTGTGAACCAGCCCGACGGAATTTCACCGAGCGGACGGTCGAGGACCGCTCGAAACAGGGAGTGTTTGGCGATGGCCTACTTCTTCGGCATCCTGCTGATCCTGGTGAGCATCCTGCTGATGTTCATCATTCTGCTGCAACGCGGCCGCGGTGGTGGTCTGGCGGGAGCCTTCGGCGGCATGGGCGGTCAGAGCGCCTTCGGGACGAAGGCCGGAGACGTCTTTACGCGGATCACGATCGGACTGGCCGTGATCTGGGTGCTGTTGGCCGGGGTGAGCATCCGCGTTCTGCAGAGCGGTGCGGCCAGCCGCGTCGAGCAACAGCTTCCGTCAGAGACCGAACAGCAGCCCCCGTCCACCGACGAAGACGTGCAGTCGCCGCCGCCGGTCTCCACCGCGCCGCCGCAGGACGACGGAACGGCAGTCGATGGCAAGGAGCAACCAGCGTCCGGTTCCGCCACCGAAACGGAGCATACCACCAGCGAAAAGGCGAGCGAAACCGGCGCCGATACGGCGTCCCCCAAGGCCGACGACGACGCCTCCGACAAGACTGCGCCCGGCACCGACGACGAAGCAGCGGGTTCCTCCAAGCCGGAATGAAACAC
>RFHO01000261.1 GCA_003696385.1 Planctomycetota bacterium
AATGTCATCCCGATCCGATACGTGCAGACCCTCGCGCAGCGCATCTGCAAGAACTGCGATCAACGCCCTGCCGGCTCCGGCAGTGACGATTGGCGCTTTCACGGCCATTCTGTGGGGGACCGCGACGATTTCCGGGTGCGGCGAGCCGATGGTCGACGTTCGCGGCACGGTGACACAATCGTCGCAGCCATTGGCGGAGGGGTTCGTTGCCTTCGATCTGATCGAGCCGAAAGGACGGTCGGTCCGGCGAACGGCTCAATTGCAACAGGGGCAGTTTTCCTTCGAGGGTGCACAGGCCTTGCCGCCGGGCGTCTATCGCGTGACGGTCACGGCGGGCAATCCGCTGGGAATCGTCAAACAATCCGGCGGCGGGGCGACATCCGCTACGAAAACCGCGCAGGCGCGCGGCGTCTTCGTTTTCGATCGTGTTTCGGTGGCGGCGGGTCGCGATGAGATCACGCTGCGGCTGGAAGACGCCCAGCAACAGGGCGGTCCGTGAGAGGAGAAGTGCCAATGCGACGCAAGCATCGGGGATTCACGCTGATCGAACTTCTGGTGGTGATCGCGATCATTGCCGTGTTGATCGCGTTGTTGATGCCGGCCGTGCAGCAGGCGCGTGAGGCGGCTCGGCGGACGCAGTGCAAGAACAATCTGAAGCAACTGGGTATCGCCCTGCACACTTATCACGACTCTCACAATGGATTGCCTCCGGGCACGGTGCACACGGACTGGATTTCCGGCCGGCGGAGCTTCGCCTGGAGCTGGATCGCGATGATCCTGCCGTACCTGGATCAGGGACCGACGTACGCGAAGGCCGACTTCCGTTACGCCGCCTGGCCGGCTTCCTGGTCGACGTCGGCGAACCAGGAAGTCGTCGGCACGCACCTGCCCGTGCTCGCCTGTCCCAGCAGTCCGCGCACGCGGCAAAAGTCGGACGACGGCTACGCCTTCACGCACTACCTGGGTTCTTCGGGAGATTCGGCGGCGGCGTTCTCCGGCACGGTTTCGTCTTCGTTTTGCGCGAACACGACGTTGATCCCGAATCCCAACTCGGGGGTCCTGTTCGGCAACAGCTTCGTCCGCCTGACGGACATCAGGGACGGCAGTTCACACACGCTGTGCGTGGGGGAACGGCCGCCGGCGGAGGACTACGGCTGGGGCTGGTGGACCGGACCGGGGGCGACCAATTGGTGCCCCAACGGCAGCTTGGACGTCGTGCTGGCAACGGAGAACTACTACAAGTTGGGCGGCTTGCGGGACGGTAAGAACGAGTCGTCCATCCTGCAGCTGATCCACTGGTGGAGCTTCCATCCCGGCGGCGCGCATTTTCTGCTGTCGGACGGTCACGTGAAGTTCTTCAGCTACTCGATGGACCACGACGTGCTCGTCGGCATGAGCACAGCCAATGGCGGGGAAACGTCGCCCGATCCGTGAATCGAAACCGTGCCCGGTTGATCGACGTGCCGGCCCGAGCCATGATGCCGCAAGCGGCTTCGACCTGCTTCGTGGAGCCGCGCAAGACGAGTGCGTGCCCGGAAGGCGTCGCGATCGGCGGAGCGGCTCCATGCGGCCGGCGGCTGGCCCATCACAGCTTGACGAACCTCGACGGCTCGGACGGCGGTCTGCGACACTGTTCGAGTTGCTGCCATTGCTGCTTTTGGCGCTGGCCGTGGGAGCCGTCGGAACGACCGCGGTGGACACCGGCGGCGTGTTTCCTCACGGCCGACAGGGACCGGGCCCCACGCTGGATGAAGGCTTCAACGTCCAGCAGGGAACGCGGCTGGCCGTTGGCCTGAGGGCGTGGTTGCTCGGCGCAATCAGTTGGCGCGAGCTGTTCGGCGAACGCGAGGACCTGGGAGCCCACGCTCCGCTCGGTTACCACCTGCCGGACCATCCGCCGCTGGGAAGACTGTGGCTGGGGATCTGGCACGAGTTCGTTCGGTGGTGTTGTCCGAGCGCGACGACCGACGAGCGGTTCGTTTTCGCTTACGCCCGCGTCGGCAGCGTCTGGGCCTTCGCGCTGACGCTCTTTGCCGTCGGCTGGTTTACCACCCGCTGGTTCGGACCACAGGCGGGGTTCTTCGGCGCGGCGTGTGTCGCGGTGCAACCGAGGCTGTTCGCTCACGCCCACCTGGCGGCGCTCGAAACGTGCACGAACCTCGCGTATGCGGTGGCTATCCTGGGCATCGCGCACCTGTGGGCGAGCAAAGACGCGGGTGACACCGACGAGTGCGGCACGTCGCTCGAGCCGGAGGCCAAACGACACGCCGGCCGCATCTCGTGGCAACGCGGTTCCGGCCGGCGGCTCAACGGCCGCCCCGACGATGAACCAACGGTTCCGAACATGTCGCTCTCAGCGGTAGTCGGCATGCAGGGGACGGCCCCCCCGCACGGGTTATTGAGCGTCATCGGCGGCGCTCTGTGGGGGCTCGTTCTGCTGACGAAGATCCAGGCGGTGTTCGTCGGTGTTGCGGTCGCGGCGTGGGCGGTCTTTCGCTGGAAGCGGCGTGCGGTCGTGCCGTTGGTCGTGTTTACGCTCGCCGGCATCGCGATTTTCTTCGCGGGCTGGCCGTGGCTGTGGCTGGATCCGCCGTCACATTTTCGGGAGTACTTCGCGCGGACCACACAACGAACCAGCTTGCACACCTGGTACGCGGGTCGGCAGTGGAGCGACACCCGTGTTCCATGGCACTATCCGTTCGTGATGTTTGCCGTCACCGTGCCGGTGGCCGTCCATGCGGCCGCGGTCGTTGGGCTCGAGCAGTTCGCGCGAAGCTGGAGGTTTTGGGGCTCCCGGCTGGGGCTGGTCGTGCTGGCGATCCTGGTACCGTTGGTCGTGTTTGCCGTGCCGGGCGTGGCGGTGTACGACGGTGTCAGACTTTTTTCCGTGGTGTTTCCGCTGTGGGCCGTACCCGCCGGTGCGGGCTGCCGGCGACTGGTATCTCTGGCCGACCGTCGGTTCGGCCGGCGCGGTGCCAATGCCGCGATTGCGGCCCTGGTGCTCGCGCTGAGCCTTCCGGCATGTACGTCATGGCGACTGTGGCCGTGTGGACTCAGCTATTACAACGCGCTGGTGGGCGGCCTGCGCGGTGCCCGAACCCGCGGCTTCGAGATCACCTATTGGGGCGACGCCGTGTGCCGGGAATTCCTTCGGGAAATCACGCATCGCGTCCCACGGGGAACGCGGATCGGCGTCGTGCCGGTCCTGCACCAGTATCAACTGAGTGAACTGCTGGGGCAGTGTCCGCTCCTGAAGCGACACGGAGTTCGGGTCGAACCGCTCGACGCGGACATCTTCAATCTCTCGGCGCTGTACATGCCCGAGCGTCGTGATCCGCCCGCGTACGTCCTGGTCTTTCGCCGCAAAGCCGATCTGCCCACCGAATGGGCGGAACTGGACGCATTCGGCCTGAACGAGACGCAGACGCAACCGGTCGGCCGATTCCGCTTGCACGATGTGCCACGGGCATGGGATGGTGCTGGCCGCCGACCGCGGGCATCCGAGCGCGACGCCGGTCCAAGCCTCGACCGGAGCGGCAGCGGCACAGACGCGGACGATGCATCCCATGCGTTCGGACATGCCGAGACATTGGAGGCGTTGCTGCCCCAACAGGCACTTCGCCGTCTGTTCGAACCGATCGTGGTGTTTCGGCGTGACGGCGTGTGGCTGGCGGCGCTGCTGAAGCTGAAAGCGGCGACTCGCGCCGGGACTCGGTAGAACGCAGCACGCCTCGCGCGACGCCGGAGCGACCGATCCGGCGGACACGCATCATGCGAGGATGTCGTAGACCGGACCGTGGTCTTCCACGCCGGTCAGGCGAATGTCGAGGCCCTGAAACTTGACCGACAGTCGCCGGTGGTCGATCCCCAGGCAGTGCAGGATCGTCGCGTTCTGGTCATGGATGTGCACGGGGTTCTCGACGATGTTGTAGCTGAAGTCGTCGGTTTCGCCGTACACGATGCCCGGTTTGATGCCGCCGCCAGCCATCCAGATGGTGAAGCATCGCGGATGGTGATCGCGGCCGTAGTTGTTGCGAGTGAGCTTGCCCTGGCAATAGATCGTGCGGCCGAACTCACCGCCCCAGATGACCAGGGTGTCGTCCAGCAGTCCGCGTTGTTTGAGGTCCTGGATGAGCGCCCAGCAAGGCTGGTCGACGTCCTTGCACTGTTTGGGCAGGTCGCCAGCGACGTTGCCGTGCTGGTCCCAGCCGCGGTGAAAGATCTGTACGAAGCGGACGTCGCGTTCAATCATGCGACGGGCGAGCAGGCAACTGGCGGCGAACGTCCCGGGTTTGTAGACGTCCGGCCCGTACATCTCCAGCGTGCTCTTCGATTCGCCGGAGATGTCCGTCAGCTCGGGAACGGAGGCCTGCATCCGGAAAGCCATTTCGTACTGCGCGATGCGTGAACGTGTCTCGGGGTTGGCGAATTCGGCGAATGTCCGTTCGTTGATCCGGGCCAGCGTGTCGAGCATCCTGCGGCGGATCGTCCGGTCGACTCCGGGCGGATTCGAAAGGAACAGCACGGGATCGCCCTGGCTGCGCAGCGCCACGCCCGCATGCTTGCTGGGCAGGAACCCCGATCCCCACAGGCGGTTGTACAGCGCCTGGGCCTGCTTGCGGCCACTCCATTTGGCCGTCATCACGACGAACGTGGGAAGATTGTGGTTCATCGAACCCAGGCCGTAGCTGAGCCAGGCACCCAGACTGGGACGGCCGGGAAGCTGGTGACCCGTGCAGATGTAGGTGATGGCCGGGTCGTGATTGATGGCCTCGGTGTGCAGCGTCTTGATGATGCAGATGTCATCGACCATTTTGGCGTGGTAGGGAAGCAATTCGCTGATCCACGCCCCACTCTGCCCGTACTGCTTGAATTTGAACTTCGAAGGAGCGATCGGGAATCGTTTCTGGCCGGACGTCATCGTGGTCAGCCGCTGGCCCATCCGCACGGACTCCGGCAGATCCTTGTCGAACATCTTCTCCATCAGCGGCTTGTAGTCGAATAGGTCCATCTGGCAGGGGGCGCCAGCCATGAACAGATAGATCGCCCGCTTGGCCCGCGGCGGGAAGTGGGGCACGTCCGGGCGACCGCCGGTCTGTGACGTGGTGACGTTTGCGGCGGCCGGCTTCGGATCCGGCAGCAACGAGGCCAATGCCGCCGTTCCCAGGCCGAGCGAGGTCTGTCCGAAGAAATGACGCCGCGTCATGTTCTGGATGTATTCCTGGCGAGGATCCATGGTCGTCCTCCCGTTTTCGCTGTTCGATTCGCGTGTGTGGGATTCGGGTTCGATGCTGTGACAGCGGCCGGCCCTCGGTGGGGCTTTTGCCGCCGCTGTTTCAATTCTTGTTGAGCAGCTCGTCCATGTTCAGAACCGTGTTGGCCACCAGTGTCCAGGACGCCAGTTCCACCGGCGGGATGTTCGGATCCGGTGGTGTTTCGCCCACGGCGATCGTCGAACGGGCGGCGCCGGGGTTGGCGGCATAGGCGGCTTGCAGATCCTGCTGCAGGTCGAGCAGGTCGCGGAGCGTTTCGACATCGGGGCGGCGTCCCAGCGCCAGCCGGAACATGCGTTCGATCCGCCGTTCGGGATCCGGTCCCGCTTCGCGGATGACGCGTTCGGCGAACGCCCGAGCCGCTTCGAAGTACTGCGGGTCGTTCAACAACAACAGTGCCTGCAGCGGCGTGTTGGTCCGCTCGCGACGCACCATACATGCTTCGCGCGAGGGTGCATCGAAGGTGCTGAGCTGCGGAGGCGGAGCCGTCCGCTTGATGAACGTATAAACCGTTCGCCGATAGACCTTGTCCGGTCCGACGTCCTTCTTGAAGCGCACCGTGTTCGAGCCGCTGTAGCCGACGGCGAACCACAGGCCGTCCGGCTGCGGCGGCTTGACGCTGGGACCGCCGAGCTTGTCGTACAGCAGGCCGCTGACGAACAGGGCCTGATCGCGAAGAACCTCGGCGTCCAACCGGAATCTCGGCCCGCGCGCGAGCAGACGGTTCTCCGGGTCCCGCTTGAGCAGCTCCGGCCGCACCACCGAAGACTGCCGATACGTGGCCGAAGTCACGATCAACCGCATCAACTCCTTGACGTTCCACCCGCTCTCGCGGAATTCGACGGCCAGCCAATCGAGCAACCGGGGGTGCGACGGCGGTTCGCCCTGTGAGCCGAAGTCTTCGGCCGTCTTGACGATGCCGATTCCGAACACCTGCTGCCAGAAACGATTCACGGCGACGCGGGCCGTCAGCGGATGCTCCGGACTGACCAGCCATTTGGCCCACCCCAGACGATTGTTCGGCACGCCTTCCGGCAGCGGCGGAAGTACCGCGGGTACGGCCCGTGGAACCTGCTCGAGGCGTTGATCGTATTCGCCGCGGCGGAGGATGTAGGCGGGTTTGGGGTCTTTACGCTCGCGGAAGATCAGCGTCGTGGCCGCCTGGGCTTCGATCGCGGCGATCCGTTTCTCGGCATCTTCGATCCGCCGGTGCAGCTCCGCGAACTGCTTCCGCGTGCCGCTGTAGGCATACTCGAGGAAGTACTCGAGCAGCCGCCGGTTGTCGGCTTCGCTGCGCTGGGCGGGATCCTTTGCGACCAGCGTTCGCAGTGCCTCGGGCAGACCGGCTCCGTTGGCCGCCTGTTGGTCGCGGAGCCACTGTGCGAACGAGTCGTACGTCGGGTTCTGATCGCGTTGCGAGCGAATGCCGGCGGTATCCCAGTACACCGTGCCGCCAAACTGGGTGAACGCCCAGCCGTTCAGGACCGATCCGGGCTTCAACCCCACGGCCTGTGCGGGAACGTCCAGACGCACCCATCGGCCGGCTTCGGGCAGATCGCCCAGCCGCCGCCGCGACGGCGTGCCGTCCTGACCCCAGGGAATCAGATTCTCGCCCCAGTACGCTCGGTGTTCCCACGACCCATCGTTGAATTGCAGCATGATCTGCCGGGGCGGATTCTTCGGGTCCAGATACACATAGGCGAACAGCGTATCGCCTTCGGCGATCCGCAGGGGCTTACGGGCCCCGGTGAAATAGTGCTGATCCAGTTGCTGCGCCGTCTGCGTGTGCGCCTTTTTGCCGCTGTGGACCGGATCGGATACGAACTTCCAGGGACCGGACGGGCGGGCCCCCGCGGGCAGTGCGTCGTCGATCCACACGAAATCGACAGGCTCGGCGAGTTTCGGAGGCCGCGGGTTTTCGGGCTCGACGTACCGGATCCCGGCCAACAGCGTGCGGATGTCCTTCCTGGTCTGGTCGATCCGTTGACGCAGGGCGGCGATCGTTGCCTTTTGATCCGGCGCGAGCACCTTCAACACCGGCGGCGGATCCTTGCGGTTGCCGTCCATGGGGCTGCCGTCGAGGCTGTTGAAGTAGGCGAAGGTCGAATAGAAGTCCCGCATGGTGAACGGGTCGTACTTGTGGTCGTGGCAGCGACTGCAGTCGAACGTCATGCCCAGGAAGACGGTCGCAGTCGTGACCACTCGGTCCACCACGTTGCGGACATAGACCTCTTCGACGATCGAGCCACCCTCATTCGTGGTGACATGACACCGCAGAAAGCCGGTGGCAATGAGCTGGTCGTCCGTCGGGTTCGGAAGCAGGTCGCCGGCGAGTTGTTCGATGGTGAATTCGTCGTAGGGCTTGTTCTGGTTGAAGGCCTGGATGACCCAGTCGCGGTAGGCCCACATTTCCCGATAGTTATCCAGGTGCAGCCCGTGAGTGTCGCCGTAGCGGGCCGCGTCCAACCAGTAGTGGGCCATGTGTTCGCCGTAGTGTGGCGAGTTCAGCAGGCGGTCGACGAGCCGCTCGTAGGCGTCCGGTCGCGGATCGTTGACGAAGGCGTCCACTTCTTCGGGCGTGGGCGGCAGGCCGGTGAGGTCCAACGAGACCCGGCGAATCAACGTCACGCGATCCGCCGGCGGCGAAGGTCGCAGTCCTTCCTTCTCCAACCGTGCCAGAATGAACGCATCGATCGGGTTGCGCACCCAAGCGGAGTTTTCCACGTGTGGAACGCGCGGGCGTCGCGGTGTAACGAACGCCCAGTGCTGCTCCCACTTGGCGCCTTCTGCGATCCACTGGCGAATCGTCTGGATCTCTTCGGGCGTGAGCGTCTTGCCGGAGTCCGGTGGTGGCATCTTCACGTCCGGATCCGAGCTGCTGATGCGTACGTACAGCTCGCTTTCTTCCGGCTTGCCGGGAACGATCAGCGGCAGCCCGGAATCGCCGGTCCCAAACGCGCTCTCTTTCTGGTCGAGCCGGAAGCCGCCCTCGCGATGCTTCTCGTCCGGTCCGTGGCACTTGAAGCACCGGTCCGACAGCAGCGGCCGGACTTCCCGGTTGAAATCGACCTCGGCCTGTGCCGTCAGCGACGGACCAAGCAACAGCAGGCTTGTCGCACATGCCCCAACGAGCTGCCGGAAGGTCGGTGTCAGCGTCATCATGCCATCCTCAGTATCTGTAAGTCCTGCGGCCGCGACGAACGGTTGAACGATCCGCCGGCCGGTGCGGCGCTTCCGCAGACGATCCGCCGAAGCGGCACGCGGCGGTTGGAATGTCGCGGATCGCCGAACCCGGCGGCAAAAACCGGAGCCGGACCGCAACGGCACAGCCCCCGTCGGACAGCTTCCCCTCGTTCGGTTGGCCTACTCGGTTGTATTGGGTGGCGTACTGCGAAGGCGGGATGGTAAACGCACCGAAACCCGGGTGCGAACCGCTTACGGCAGGCAAATGCAATGGCAGGGTACGGCCGACGGCCGACGGCCGCCGCTTCGTCATCATTTATTGTCGAATCGCCCCAAGCGAAAGTCCAGCGCAGCTACCGTCCTCGCCACGCATGCGAGCGAAAGCCTCTCGGCGGCCATCGAGAGTCGTCACAGACCTCATGCCACCGTTTCGCGGCGTCTCCCGCGGCGACCTGCCAAGGTGCGGCGCACCGCCCCGAGCGATTCCATGACGAAGAACCGTCGCGCTCGCACGTTCGGTGTGCGTTTCCGGCTGCCGCTGCGCGCTTCCGTGACCTGACAGACCGAATCAGACAGCGGACCGCCGTTTGGGGAACAGCCGATCAGTTGCCGGAACGCAACGTAGTTCGAAGTGACATCACCCAGAAAGCCGGAAACCCCCGTGGGCGTCGCCCGATCCGCCGCGGCGACGACGATGGCGCACATCACACATCTGCTGTGACACCCAGCAGTTGCGCAACGGAGACTCGGCGCGTGCGACCTGCGGATCCGATTCCGCGACAGCAGCGGCGGACACGAGGTCGGCTTCCGGGGCTCCGAAGTGACCCCAGCGACCGGATCGTTCGCGCCGTCAAGACAGGCGACATCGTCGGGTTTCCGAAAATTGGAACGAGTGTTGCTTCCGCGTCCCGATGCTGAGAAAACGGGAGAAATGGGAAATCTTGGCAGTTTCGTCCCTTGCAGCCGCAAACTTTGCCATTTAACTGTAAGCCGCAGAGCGGGCACGGACGTCGCCGCAATTCGATGCAGACCGACGCAAAGCGGACTCCCCAGCGAAGGGCGTCGGCTATCGTTGCAGCGCCGTCGCAAGGGGCGGAGCAGGCAGAAGTCCGAAAGGGCGTTTGAGATCCGGTGAGTTCCGAAGGTCGCCAAATGGGAGCCGCAAGACGGGACGGACCGCTTCCCGTGCAAGGCGGCGGTACCAGTTAGCGGTCGCGGCGCAGCAGCGCCGCCGATCACCGGCGGTGGCGAATGACAAGGGTGGTTTCGAGGGTCAGGTTCAGTGACGAGAGGAGAGGAGCGATGAGAACGATTGCAGTGCTGGCGATTGTGGGCGTTCTGTCGGGCGCGGTGGCCACGGCGAGCGCGGCGGATTACCCGTTCACGGCAGCTCAACCGGTGCTGGTGGCTCCGGGCCAGTTCCTGGCATTCGCACCGAAGCCCGCGCCGCCCCCGGCGGAAGAGCAGAAAGCGGCCAAGCCGGCGCCGGCCAAACCGGCTCCGCAACCGGTTCCGGACGTCGCCCTGTATCCGTGCGTCAAGTACCGGGACCTGCACAACATCCCACCGTGCGCCCAGACGATGATCGTCGAAGTTCCCGATCCCTGTCAGCAGCGGCCCAAGCCGTGCAAGTGCAAATGCCACCACCGTAAGCCAACCTGTGCGGCTCCCAAGGTCACGTGTGGCTGCGCCGTGCCGAAAGTGCTCTGCGCCGTTCCCAAAGTGCTCTGTGCCGTACCCAAGGTGAGCTGCGCTGTGCCGAAGGCCACCTGCGGGTGTGGCAAACCCCAGGCGCATCCGCATGTCTGTGGTTGCTGCCAGTCGCAGCCGATCCGCATGGTGAAGGTCGCGATCTGTGTGCCCAGTTGCCAACCCTGCCCGCCGAAAATCACGCGGCGTCAGGACGGCTGGTACACACGGTATGATTTCGGCAAGTACGCCGTCGACATCCGCGTCAAGAAGCACTATGTGGAAGTCGATTACGACGATTGACGATCGACGGTAGCCGAGGCGCGGCGTGGCTTCACCAAAGAAACGGCCGTCTGCCGGCGGTTCGCATGATGTGAAGTCCGCACTCGGCACCGCACAGCCGGATGTGTTCGCGACGATGCCGCAGTCGGTTCAGCACCGGCTGCGGCTTTTTCGTGCGCCGGCGACGGCCCTGCAGGACGTTCTGTGGCTGCCATGAGCCAAACGCGGGCCGTCACGGGCCGAGCGCACGCGTCACGGCTTCGGTTCGACGTCCGAAGTCGGGGGCTCGTCGAGCATGCCGAGCGCGGCCAGTTTGCGATAAAACCGCGGCCGGTTCATCTTCAGCAACTCCGCCGCCTTCGACTTGTTGCCCCGCGCCGCGGTCAAAGCCCAGCGGATGGCCTGGCGTTCGAGGTCTTCGACATACGCCGTCAGGTCGAATGGCTGCGGCTCGAACCGTGGTCCGACTGCTTGCGCATCGCGTCCCGTGCGGTAGCGGAACGGCAGCGACTCGGCGGTGATCGCGCCCTTGCCCGCCTGCCGAATGGCTTCGGTCACCACCAGCTCCAGTTCCCGGACATTGCCCGGCCAGTTGTATCGCTTCCATTCTTCGAGCACCGCCGGATCGAAGCCGGTGACTTCGGGATACTCCGGCATCGCCGCTTCGAGAAACTGCTGAGCCAGCAGAGGAACGTCCTCGATGCGTTCGCGCAAGGGCGGGATGTCGATCACCACAGCCGACAGCGCATAGTACAGCTCGGGGTGCAACCGCTCTTCGTCCAAGGCACATTGCAAAGGTTCGTCGACGCCGGCCATCCAGCGAACGCGGGTCTCGGGGGATTTGTCCATCCGGTTGGCCAAATGGGCCTGCAGTTCGCGGGGCAACCGGGTCAGATGCCCGATGAACACGCTGGCGGGGCGCAGCGTCTCGGCCATCCGTTCCAGTTGGTCGGATTCGAACAGCTGGCGGAACACAGGCTCGAGTTCTTCCGGCGGTATGCGTTCGGCATCGAGCGCGACGAACGCCCGGTTGTGCGCGGCACTGGCATAGTGGATGGTGCGCGCGAGGAACGTCTTGCCGGATCCACGTTCTCCGACCAGCATGACGGGAGTGTTCGTGCGTGCGGCCAGCTGCACCTGTCGAACGACACGCCGCATGGCCGGACCGGAGGCCACGATGCTGTCGATGCCATACCGTTCCCGCAGCCCGACGCGCAGCGCGTGCAGCTCCGCATGAACCTGCAGCAATGGGGACACTTCCCGGGACAGTCGCGCTTGCTCGGCGGGCCGGATGACACCGAGCACATAGGTGATCGCGTTCGTCGCATCACGCAACGGGTAAAAATCGATCACGCGGGCGACCCGCGGACCGCTCCGCGGCAGAAAGAAAGCCGCCGTATGGACATGGCGTCCCTGAAAGGCCTCGGCGGGTGGACACAGCCGCTGCAGCACTGACTCGACGCTCCGCAAGTCGCCGCTGGTTCCGGCCGCGCACCGTCGGCCCAGGACGTCCTGAGCCGATACGCCGGTGAGTTCCTCGCATCCCGCATTGAAGAACACCAGCCTGCGGTCGGCCGCCACGACGAAAACCGGCGTGAGCAGCTTTCGCAATCGGCTTTCCAGCCGCAGTCCCGTCCTTGACCCTTGCACCATCGACAGCGACCCTTTGCATCGAGCAACCAGCGGCCGCAGTCCGGAGGCTTCGTACCGGCGGCGCAACAGGCAGCGCTGGCAGCCGACCACCGCCGGTGCTCACGCCATCGGCTGACGACCTTGAGCAGACACGAACCCGCCTCGAGCCCCGGTTCGCGGTTCCGCCGGAAACGGCAACCGTCGCAAAACGGCGTCTGTCAGCTGCTTGCCGCACCCGACCGAGACCCTCGCCGGGCGATGCTAGCATACGAACCCCGCCATTGCAGCATGACCACCGAACGTCGCATCAGCCGCCGTGTCTGGGTGCTTTACGCCGGGTACCTGTGCGCTCTGGCGGCAATGGCGATGGTGGCGTTCGAACGTTGGCTCATTGCGCCGCCGGCTGGGTCGCGCGTCGCTGCGGACGTGGTCTGGCAACACTACTACCCGGAGCTGTGGTCCAGCGGGCTGTTGTCCGAACCGCCCGCGCCGTCCGACGGACGGTTCGATGTCCTGCTGCTGGGCGGATCGGTGTTGGAGCAACTGGAGCCGTTCCTACGGGATGAGTTTGCGCAGGCAACCGGGGCGCGGGCACGCATCTTCGGGCTCGCGCGGGCGGCTCACACGAGCCGCGACAGTTACAACAAGGTCCGGCGTCTGGCCGGAACGCCGGTGGATCTGGTGATCGTCTACCATGGCATCAACGACGTGCGCATGAACTGCTGCCCGCCGGGTACGTTTCGCGAGGACTATGCGCATTGCGCCTGGTACGACAGCTTCGAAAGACGCCTGCGGCGGGGCAAGCTGACGCTCACCGAAGCATTGCAGGACAGGGTGGAAAGCATCGCATTGGGGGCGCCGGAACGGGAGTTGCTTGACGAAGGCCGCGTGCTCAAGACCCCCGCCGCGTTCAGGAAGAACGTGGAAGCGATCATCCGCAGACTCCGTGAGGGCCCCCGGGCCCCCGAAATCCTGCTGGCCACCTTCGCGCTCGCCCTCCCGGAAGGTTACACGCGCGACGCATTCGAACAGCGGAGGCTCGGCTATGGCGACGGCTCCTACAAACGCTGTCCGGCCGAACTTTGGGGCCATCCCGACGCGGTACGGGCCGGGGTCGCGGCGCACAATCGGGTGATCCGGACCTTGGCACTCGAACGGACAACGTTGTTCTGCGACCTGGCGGCCACGCTCGACGCTCGCACGGAGCTGTTCGTCGACCCCTGCCATTTGACCGAGGAAGGATGCCGAATCGCCGCCGGTCGGCTCGCCCGCGCCGCCCGCCCGGCGATCCAGCGCTGGTTGGAGAGAAATTCGCTCGCCCGTACGCAACGGACCGATCAGGCGGCATCGCGAGGAACTGCGCTTCCCCGGAAATCCAAGCCGATCAGGCGAACTTCCACGGGTCGCGCTCGGGACGCGAGCACAGGACGTTGGCATCCGGATCGTCCGGAAAGCGGAACGTGACGGGATCGAATCGCAGCTTGCGGCCCAGGATCCAGGCAATCGCCGCGGCGTGCACTGCTGCGTGCGAGTGAAGCATCACCTGGGGGTTGCAGACCGGCTGCTGCCGACTCTTGACGCAATCGAAGAAGTTCCGAGCGTGTTGGCCGACATCCAGGCCTCGGACGCGCTTGTACGCCGGAAGCTCGCGCTTCAGGGAAGCCGGCTGCACGACGACCTCACCACTGTCGCCGGTTTCGACCCAGCCGTCGTCGCCCACATACCGGACCGGACAGGTCCCCAGCCGCGTGATGAACTTCGGGCTCCGGTCTCCGAACGGCGTTTTCAGGAAATCGAGGTGGATCGCGACGCCGTCGGCATAGCGGCACACGATCCTGCCGTCCTGTGGCTCGTATTCAACCGGCGTCGTATTGTCCGCCTGCATCGCCCACTGGCACAGATCCAGCGTGTGGGCCCCCCAATCCAGCAATCGGGCTCCGGAATCGAAGTCCCAGTAACCGCGCCAGCGGCCCCTCACGTATGCCTGGTTGTAGGGCCGCCACGGTGCCGGCCCGAGCCACAGGTTCCAGTCCACCACGTCGCGCGACGGGATCGGCTGCGGCGGCAACCAGTCGTTCATCAAAACGGGTTCGTACACGGACGCGTGCATGGTGTGGATCTTGCCCAGCTTGCCGCTGCGGACCAATTGAACGGCGGTCTGAAAATTCGGCACGCTGCGACGTTGGGTCCCGGCCTGAAAAACGCGACCGGTCCGTCGAAACGTTTCGGCCAGCCGCTGGCAGAGGTCGATCGTCAAACCGCACGGCTTTTCGCAATACACGTCCTTGCCTGCTTCGGCGGCCATCATCGATGCCGTGGCGTGCCAGCGATCTCCGGTTGCGATCAGCACGGCGTCGATGTCCTTGCGGTCGAGCAGCTCGCGGAAATCACGATACAGGACGCAGTCGTCATTGCCGTAGAAACCGTCGACCAGCTTTTTGCCCGCCGCCCGTCGGCTGGCCTGAACGTCCGCGATCGCCAGGCAGCGCACGTCGGGCAGTTTGAGCATGGCGGTCAGGTCATAGGTCGCCCGCGGGCCGATGCCGATCACCCCCAAACCGATCCGCTCACTCGGTGGAACTTCGCCGGACGCTCCGACGGCCGACGCCGGCACGATCCATGGAACGCCGATCGCCGCCGAAGCCCCCAGAAACCGTCGACGGTTCGTCCTGCCGCTGTTCGATCCGCGTTTCATGTTGGGTCCTCCTCCACTCGTTCGCACCACGCGCCGTCGCCCCGGTCGTTCCGACCGGCGCGCCGCCCAACCAGGGCTCCGGAGGTTCCGTTCGCAATCGCCGCAAGCGGCACACGCAACGCCTTCCGCGAGAACATCGCCGGAGCACCGCTCCGCCGGCACAGACGCCAAGGACCGCAGGCTCGAAAACGCCATCCGGCACAGACACCCGACGATCGCACATCGGCCATGATCGGTTCGACGGCAACCGGTTGCAAGAAAGCCGCGTGCCGCGCGTCGGCGGCTTCTTAACGGACTACTTTTGTGCCGGCAGCCGGATGTCGAGGATCTCCGCCAGATCCTGCAACTGCCGTTCG
>RFHO01000262.1 GCA_003696385.1 Planctomycetota bacterium
ATCAGGGGACGCCGATCGGCCGTTCCGGCCTGCCCGTGGCCAATGCCAGGATCGAGAACCTCCAACCGGCGCATACCACACTCTCCGCCCAGCGACGGCAGCTTGATCTGTTACAAGAGTTGAACGAGGACTTCCTGCGCCGCAAGCAGGTGAATGCCGAACTGGAAGGCGTGATCCAGTCGTACGAACTCGCCTTCCGCATGCAGGGGGCGTTGCCCGAGGTGCTCGACCTGTCGCGAGAAACGCGGAGCACGCTGCAGCGGTACGGCATCCTGGATGACCGCTCCACGTCGGCAGGCGGCGGTGGGAAGAAGGCGAAGAACAAATCCGCGCGATCGGCCGACTTTGGCAGGCAGTGCCTGATGGCGCGGCGGCTGCTGGAAGCGGGCGTGCGGTTCGTGGAGGTCTGCCACGAGGGCTGGGACCAGCACAACAGCTTGCGCGAACGGCTGGCTGCCAACGCCGCCGCGACGGACCGTCCGATTGCGGCACTGCTTCAGGATCTGAAGGACCGCGACATGCTGAAGGACACGCTGGTAATCTGGGGCGGGGAATTCGGCCGGACGCCGGGAACGCGCAACGGCAACGGCCGCGACCACAACGCAAAGGGATTCACGATGTGGATGGCGGGCGGCGGCGTGCGTGGCGGGTATCGCTGCGGGGCAACCGACGAAAACGGCTACGTGGCGGTGGACAACAAGGTCCATCACCACGACCTGCACGCCACGATCCTCTATCTGTTGGGGCTGGATCACCGGACGCTGACGTATCGGTACGGCGGCCGGGATTACCGGCTGACCGGCGTCGGTGAAGCACGGGTGGTCGAGGACATCGTTGCGTGAATGGTCGGACCGGCGGCATTGTCGGTGCAGCGCGGCGTCTCTGTCCGGCGCGGTTGCGCGGGATTTTTGCGAGAGCTCGACGACCTTCCGTAACGAGGTATGTGGTCCTGGTCTGGGCAGGACGACGAGAGGCTGTTGGTGTGTTTGAGCGGCGGCCGTTTGCCGCCCAAAAAATTGCTGATGCCCGGAAAAAAACCCTTGAAGACCAAGCGTGGATCGCTAACATCTTCGGCGCTCGGACGTGGGATCGCGTCCGATGCAGAGTTGCCCAAGTGGCGGAATTGGCAGACGCGCTAGGTTCAGGACCTAGTGGGGGCAACCCCGTGGAGGTTCGAGTCCTCTCTTGGGCACCTGACGATGCCGTCCGCGGTGCGGGCTTCCGTTGCGGGCGGCTGACGGCAAAAACGCAACGGCGACCATCGATGATGGTCGCCGTTTTCTGTTTTCGGGGCGATCGGTGAGGCGGCAGTGTGAACCGGCGCTCTCCCGGCAGTGATTGTCGGTCTTGCGGGGCTGTGGCTGCCGTTTTCCTTTGGCGGTCGGTCAGCCGAACGGCCGCGCCGGCGGTGGTTCGTGGTGAGTGGACCCGGAGGAGCTTTCTTTCCTCCAGCATGCGGTCGTGCCCGCTTCGTCAGCGACCGTCGCGCCGCGTCGTGTCATCGGATGGCAAATGCGGTCGGACGAGGTCGGCCCACAAGCGATAGCCCTTTTCGGACAGGTGAAGTCCGTCTTTGACGAACAGCTCGCGCGGTGGCGGCTGGCCGTGTCGGAGCATCGGTGTGGCGATGTCGACGAATGTCAAGTGGGGATGGCGGCGGCAGAATTCGGCGATCAGCCGATTGGCTTGGCGCATCTGCGGCCACAGCTTCCAGCGGGCGATGCTCGGCTTGATGGCGATGTAGACGATGGGAGTGCCGGGCAGTTCGGCGTGAACGTTGCGGACGAAGCGGCGAAAATCGTCCGCCACGCGCTGCGGCGTTTTTCCGCGGGCGATGTCGTTGTCGCCGGCATACATGACGATGCAGCGCGGACGGTATTTGATCACGATGCGGTCGGCGAAATGGATTGCGTCGCTGATTTCGGAGCCGCCGAATCCGCGATTCAGCACCGGCAGGCCCGGGAAGAATTTCTGCACATCCCACAGGCGGATGCTTGAGCTGCCCACGAAGAGGATCGGATCCTGCGGTGGCGGTGTGCGGCGGTCCTGCTGTTCGAACGCCCGGATGGCCTTTTCCCAGCGCTGCGGTCCGGTCGTTTCGGCCGGCTGAGCAGGGACGATTCCGGTCGGCGGCACCAGCACGCTCCACGCAACGAGAGCGATCGACCACAGCCGCCGTGGTGAACTCGCCGGCTGCTTCCCGCCGCGCCCCCGGGGACTCGATGAACCGGCGTGGTCGAGGGAAGCGTCTGGTGCAGCGGTGCGCGAGGGGCACCGAGGCAGGCCGTCGGTCGTGGCGGGGCGCGGTCCGGTGAGGGGAAGTGTCGATCGCATCGTGGGCTCCGGCCAAAGCAGGGGGGTCCGTGCGGCGCTCCGCGGGGGGCCGCACGGGGCGGCGGAAAAACATACACGCTTGTTGCCGGCGCGCATTGTCGGTTTTGCATTGTCGTTTGTCATTTGAGTCGGCCTGTGGCCGCAGCGAAAGCCACAGTGTACGCACAGCCGGCGCCGGCGGGTGTTCTCGGGGGCTGCGGTGCCAGCGAACGACCGTGAAGCACGACGGCGGGGACTTCTCGTCCGGCCGGCATCGCAAGGCGGTGCGTGTCGGTGGCGGTCAGGCGTGCGGTCGGGTGGTTGCCGGTCGGGACGGTGCCGGGGACAGTGACTGGAGGTCGAGTGGCCGACCGTGTGCAGACCGCTCGACAGTCGTCACTTCGCCGGCCAGAATCCCCAACAGGGGAACGAACGTCGGCGGGGCCACAGCGACGCTGCGTGGCCCGGACGGGGCACATGGGAAACCGGAAGAGGCCGCCATGAACACACGAGGCGACATGGGGATCGAGTACGTTTGCCGAGCCGCCCGTCAACTGTTGGACAATGACGAAGAGCGGGAACTGCTGGAACCGGACGTGTGGGAAAAGGCCACGCAGCAGGTCTCGTTGCCGACGCAGTTGCTGCGGTGCCGCGACGAGGTCTTCGAGGATGTCGCGTTGTGGCGCTCCGGGGAGCCGATACCGTTGCAGAAACGGCCGTTGGATGCGGGGTTCGTCACATACCCCGGAGATTTGCTGGAAGAAGCGGAACGGAGCGGCTCGCGGAGTACGCTGGCGGCGATCGACGCGGCGGCCGCGACACTGAGGGAAAAGACGGACCGCTGCGTGTTGCTCGGGATCGGCGGCTCCTACATGGGGGCTCGGGCGCTGTTCGAGGCGTTGTGTCATCCGTATCACAACGAGTTGCGACGGGAAGAGCGTCTGGCCTTCGAGCAGCGACGGCGCGGCGACGATGGAGCGGATCGGCTGCCCGGTGCACCGCCGCGCATCTGCTTCGAAGGCAACAACCTGGACAACGACGCCACGGCTGCGCTGCTGGAGCTGTTGCGGCGGGAGTCGGGTGCCGGCGACGACCCGACCGGCCGCTGGGGAATGGTCGTGATCAGCAAAAGCGGCGGGACGATCGAAACGGCTGTGGCGTTCCGGCTGTTCCTGCAGGCCTTTCGCGAACAGAGCGGCGGTGCTTTTGCCGATCGACGCGAGCAGATCGTGGTGATCACCGGGCGGACGGGAAGCAAGCTGCGCGAGCTGGCCGGGCAGCTTGAGTTGCCGCACGTGCTGGAGGTGCCGGACGGCATCGGCGGGCGGTTTTCGGTGTTGACGCCGGTCGGACTCGTCCCGGCCGCGATGCTGGGGCTGGACGTGCGCGACCTGCTCCGTGGTGCCGCCGACATGACCGAGACGTTTCGTCGGGAGCCGTTCGAAACCAACCCCGTGCTGCAGTACGTCGCCACGGCGCATCTGTTCGAGCAGTCGTACGGCTGCACGATCCGCGTACTGTCGACGTGGGGCAAGCGTCTGGAGGCGGTGGGGCTGTGGTACGACCAGTTGCTTGCCGAAAGCCTGGGCAAGAGAAAGCAGGGGGCGACGCCGCTGACCACCGTGAACACCCGCGACCTGCACAGTCGTGGTCAGCAGCATCAGGACGGTCGCCGGGACAAGCTGATCACCAATGTGCTCGTGCGGGAACCGTCGTTGCCCGCTCAGACGCTGCCCGAGCTGCCGGGCGACGCCGACGGGCTGAATCAGTACACCGGCAAGACGCTGCACGAGTTTCTGCGGGCGGCCTGGCTGGGTACGAACCTTGCGTATGCCGAAGTTCGACGGCCCACGGCCGACATCGTGCTGCCGCGGCTGGACGAGTATCACTTGGGGCAGTTGTTCCAGATGCTGATGTTGGCCACCGTGGTCGAGGGGCGTTTGATCGGCGTGAATCCGTACGGGCAGCCGGGCGTGGAACAGTACAAGCGGAACATGAAAGAGGCGCTGGCCGACTGATCCTGGGTGTCGATGGCCCCGGCTGCAGTCCCGGATTGGCCGTTCTGCGGCACGAGGTGGTTTGTTAGAATGGGGCACTCGGTACGCCGGAGCGGTGGGCGGTGCGACGGATGGGGCGATTCCATGCCGTCCGAAGCTTTGCGCGGCCCGTCGAATCGCAGTCACGGATCGGGGGAACGGTCGATGAAATCGATGAAGCAGCCGTTGGTTTTCCCTTCGCGGCGTGCATTTCTGCAGACCAGCGGATGCGGTTTCGGAATGTTGGCCTTTTCCGCTCTGGCGCAACATGCCATGGCGCGGGACGGTGCGAAGAGTCCGCACTTCCCCGCGCGGGCCAAGCGGGTGATCTTTCTGTTCATGCACGGCGGCGTCAGCCACGTGGACACGTTCGATTACAAGCCGTTGCTGCAGAAGCACGACGGCGGGAAACTGCCGTTCGCGACGGCCAGGAACGTCGAGAAGTCGACGGCGGAGGGCCGACTGCTGGCCAGTCCATGGAAGTTCCGCCGGCATGGCGAAAGCGGCCATTTCGTGTCGGAACTGTTTCCGCATCTGGCTGCGGAAGTGGATCGGCTGTGCTTCATTCATTCGTTGCACAGCCGGGGGCAATCACACGGCCAGGCGGTGTGCATGCTGCACACCGGCAGCGACAATTTCGTGCGCCCGTCGGTGGGGGCGTGGGTGACGTACGGTTTGGGGACGGAGAACGAGAACCTGCCCGGGTTCGTGGCGATCGCGCCGCCGCGCGGGCATGGTGGGCCGCGGAACTACGGTTCGGCCTTCCTGCCGTCGCGGTACCAGGCGACGGCGATCGGGCATTCGGGAATGCCGATCAAGAATGCCCGCGTCGACTACCTTCAGGACAGTGGTGGGGACGCGACCGATGCACGGCGGCGTCTGGAGCTGATTCAATCGCTCAATCGTCGGGCGCTGGCTCGTGATGGCGTGGAGGAGACGATCGAGGGGGCGATCGAATCGTTCGAACTGGCGTTTCGCATGCAGAGCCACATGCCCGAAGTGCTCGATCTGTCCCGCGAAACGCGGGCGACTCAGGCGGAATACGGACTGCACGATCCGGCGACGGAAAACTTCGGGCGTGGTTGCCTGCTGGCTCGGCGTTTCGTCGAAGCGGGCGTACGGTATGTCCAGCTTTCGACGCCGTTCGTGTGGGACCAGCACAGCAGGCTGCGCGAGGGCCACGAGCGCAACGCCAGGTCAGTGGACCGGCCAATCGCGGCATTGCTGCGGGATCTGGATCGACGCGGACTGCTGCAGGACACGCTGGTGGTGTGGTCCGGGGAGTTCGGCCGCACGCCGGTTGCTCAGGGCAAGGATGGCCGCGATCACAATCCGCAGGGCTTCACCGTGTGGATGGCCGGAGCGGGGGTCAAGCCGGGATTCGCGTACGGTGCGACCGACGAGTACGGTTATTACGCCGTGCAGGACAAGGTGCACATGCACGACTTTCACGCCACCTTGCTGCATCTGATGGGGCTGGATCACACGCGGTTGACGTATCGCTATTCGGGCCGGGATTTCCGATTGACGGACGTCTATGGCCGGGTGGTGCACGAAATCCTCGCGTGAGCGAGGGGCGGACGATTCCCACCACCGGGGCGCGGCGTGCCGCGGACGGCGCGATCCGGCCCGCCCCGTGGAGGCCGGAACAGTTCCGGCGTGAAGGGAAGCGGA
>RFHO01000263.1 GCA_003696385.1 Planctomycetota bacterium
CATCGAATCCTGTACGGCCCGACGCTGCGCGAATTCGTGCTCGGCGAACTTGCCGGACCGCTGCTCGTGCAGCAGGCACGCAACCGGCCAGCCGTGATCTGCTGCGACAGTCTGGATTTTCTTTCTCTGCGTCGCTCGGTGGAAATACCGGTGCTGGCGTTGTTCGTTCGCGACGCATGCGAGGCCCCGGCAACCGCCGCACCGCGGGGGCTGCGTTTCGATACGTGGGACTCGTATCGCCTGGCCGTGCTGGAAGAATTCGCCGCCGATCTCGACACGGCACGATCGGTCCTGGAACAGGTGCATGCGGCGGTCGATCTGCTGGAACCGTTCGACCGCGTCCAACAGGCGCTGCGCGAGGCGGTTCGCGGTGGTCAGGGAGCGGCTTGACGAAGCCATGTCGGCAATCGCTGCTTTCGCCGGCCAATGGCCCGCGTCCTTCGTCGCTGCGCGCCGTGACACCGTTCGCCGGATTCCCAGTGTGAACCACACCAAGAGCGTAGACTCCAGCGGGCATCTCCGCCGGATCCGACGCTCGGGCGTCGCCGGCTTCAGGTCGGCGGAATCACCATGTCAACGCAAAGTTCCCAGACCGTGCTGCCACCGCCGAGGGTATTCGACGTCGATCTCGCGCTTCGGACCAGCCTGTTCGCATCCGGACTGAATGCAGCCGCGCAGCGTCCACCGGCGGTTCATGTCCTGGACGTGCCGTTGCCGACGAATCGCGACATCGCCGTCCGCACCCTGCGCCCCCGCTGGGCCAGGCCCCGGGTCATCGGCGTCGAGTTTTCGGAATCGCCGGCTCCGTCGGACGCCCCGCGGCAGGAACCCTCGGAAGAACCGCGAACGGCGCAGCCCGCTCGCCAACGCCACTCACGGCGGACCCGCCTTCGTCCCCCGGACGGTGCGATCAGCTTGAAGGATCGGCTGTTCTATCTGCTGCAGCCGCCTTTGGAAACGATACTCGGCGGCCAAGAGATGGTGATGCCGTTCGAGCCGTTTCCATACCAGTACGAGGGCATCGGCTGGCTGTTTTCCCACAGTGCCGCTTTGCTGGCCGATGAAATGGGGCTTGGAAAGACGATGCAGACGATCACCGCGATTCGCCTGCTGCTGCGTGCCGGCCAGATCCGACGGGTCATGCTCGTCTGCCCCAAGCCGTTGATTCCCAATTGGATGCGCGAGTTCAGGCTCTGGGCGGAGGAAATCCCGATCGCGGTCGTCGCGGGGGCCACAGCGGCGCGGCGGATGCTCTGGCGAATGCCCCCGGCACCGGTGCTGCTGGTGAACTATGAACTGCTCGTGCGGGACATGGAACAGTTGGAGTCGGAAGGGCTCCCACGGTTCGATCTGGTCGTTCTGGACGAAGCCCAGCGGATCAAGAACCGCGAGTCACGGACGGCCCAAACGGCGCGGAGCATTCCTCGCCAACGTTCGTGGGCCCTCACGGGCACACCGATCGAGAATCGACCGGAAGAGCTGGCCGCCCTGTTCGAGTTCCTCGAAGTGGTCCCGCCGCGTGCCGTCCCGGACCTCAGGCAACTTTCCCGCCTGGCGGACCGGTTCATCCTGCGTCGCACCAAGGACCTGGTGATGACGGACCTTCCGCCGCGGTTGGATCGCGACGAGTACCTGGAGCTGACGCCCGCTCAGCAGCAGGCGTACCGGATCGCCGAGCGCGAAGGCATCGTCCGGCTCAACGCCATGGGCGAATCGATCACCGTCCAGCACGTGTTCGAACTGGTGCTGCGACTGAAGCAGATCGCCAATTTCGACCCGCTCACCGGCGAAAGCGCCAAGCTCGATCGATTGCAGGCCGACATGGAGGAGATCGCAGCCAGCGGTGGCAAGGCCATCCTCTTCAGCCAGTGGACGAAATGCCTGGACTGGCTGGCCGAACGCCTGCAACCCTATGGCCCGCTGATCTATCACGGAGGCGTCCCTACAAAGCAGCGGGAACCGATCCTGCAACGATTTCGCGAAGATCCGCGGTGCCACATCCTTCTGATGAGTTACGGCACCGGCGCGGTGGGACTGAACCTGCAGTTCGCCGGCTACGTGTTCCTGTTCGACCGCTGGTGGAATCCCGCGGTCGAAGACCAGGCGATCAACCGCGCGCACCGCATCGGCCAGAAGAATCCGGTGATCGTCACGAAATTCATCGCCAAGGACACGATCGAAGAGCGGATCGACCGCGTCCTCCAGCAGAAACGGCAACTCTTCGAGCAGGTGCTGGGCGAACCCGATCGACCGGACCGATCCCTGGGACTGACGGCCGCCGAAATCTTCGGCCTGTTCGACCTGAAAACGCCCCACGGCAAACGCATCCGGGCAAAGCCGCCCGCGGCGGCCGCCGAAGCCGCAAAAAACTGACGAACGCCGCAAAGCGGCAAACCGCAGGGCACTACCGCAGGCCGATCGTGAACGACCTGACGCTTCATGCGGAACCCGCGTGGCGTCCCGATGCTCCATCTCCACCGATGTACCGGCGGACGCATTCCAGAAAGTGCGCGCCACGTTCGGCATAGTTTCTGTACGCGTGAAAACTGGAGAATGCGGGAGAAAACAGTAGCGCCCGGCTGCCCGGGGCCTGCTTCAGAGCCCACCGAACGGCGCGGTCGAGGGTACCACAATCGGCCACCTGGGGCTTCACATCGGAGACGGCTGGCGACGGGGAGACGCCGGCATTTCGGCGTATCCCATTCCACAGCCGGACCAGCTCGGTGCCCGCCGGACCGATGGTCGCAACGGCCCGGCACCGGGTGAAAGCAGCGACCAGCGGCCGCGGATCGGCCCCCTTGCTCGTGCCGCCACAGATCAGCACGCAGCCTTCCCCCAGCGCCCGCAGCGCCGCCAGCGTCGACTCAATGGTCGTCGACGCCGAATCATCGATCACAGGAACGCCCGCAACGTGGCCCACGGTCTGCAGGCGCTGCGGCAATCCCGGAAACGATGCCGCAGCGGCAGCCACATCCGCACTACCGGCCCCGAACAGACACGCCGTGGCCGCAGCGACCGCCGCATTGCGACCGTTGTGCACCCCCGGCAAACGCAGCTCTCCCCACGCCCGGGAAACGGCCTCGCGAACGGCGTCCGCCTGCACCCCCATCACCCCCGGTGCGTCCCGGCCGCGCTGTGCCGGCGGACTTACGCAAACCGCCAGCTTCGCGGCCCCGCGCCCTTCGCGCGAAGAATCCGTCCCTGCGGCTTCCGGATCTTCGGGCACCGAAACGGTGATCCGACCGCCGCGCAC
>RFHO01000264.1 GCA_003696385.1 Planctomycetota bacterium
GACCAGGCCGTAGTGCGGAGGCACGTGGCCGGACGGTGGCCGGCACACGGCCGGAGCTTGGAAAAAGCGAAGCACAACGCCGCGAACGGCGGCGCGTGGAAGTTCTCCTTGCGAGAGGGGGCGAGTGATGAATTGCAGGCAAGCGCGACGGTTGATGGCCTTGGCGGAACGCGGCGACGTGGTTTCGCCCCGTGGACTGGCCCAGCATCTGGAGCTTTGTCCGCAGTGCGCGGCCTATCGTGATGCGTTGCGCCGGAGCCTGAACGTTCTGCGACAACACGCCCGGCGGACGGCGCTGGTGCTGGAGGGCGAGCACGATCCGCAGCGGGCACGTCGCCTCGTGGAGGAGACGCTCAAGTCGTTGTGGCGGCGGAGCGAGTGGAGCCAGCCGGTGTTCAACGCCTGGATTCCGCTGGGAGCGGCCGTGGCGATCGCCTTCACGGCCGTGCTCGTCATTCCACTGCTGACGCCCTCGGGAACTCCGATCCGGGTCGAATCGGCCGGCGAGGTCCGCGGGCGTTCCGATCGATTCGAACATGTGTTTCTCGATCCGAGCTGGAAGCGGTTGCATTCCGAGAACACCGCGCGGTACGACCTTCCCGTCCATGAAGGCTCGATCGTCGCACCGACGGGGAACGGCCGGCCGCCTGCGGAATCCACGTCGTGGTTGCGTGACGGGGCTCCGCAGCCGTGGGGACACGCCGCGTCGCCGGCGAAGCTCGAATCCCCTCCTTCGTCTGGATCGCCTGCGTTCATTGTTCCTGCTCGGCAGCGGTCGACCGATTTCACGGACTTCTGAGGGCGATCGCGCAGGACAGAGTGCTGCGCACGTCCCGGCACCGCCTGGTCTCCGTGCTGCGGCGCTGACGTGGGCCGTCAGAGGCTCTCGCCGTCTCGCGATCCGCTCGTACAATGTGCGGTCGGTATTCCGTCACCGGGCGATCGAGGGTGCCCGATGCGACCACCGTCGGCGCGTCGTCGTCGCCGCGCGGCCGTTGGTCATGCGTTTGCCGGACGAGCCGTCCGGCCGATTTCCATGCAGATCACGTTTCGAGGCGCTGCCGGAGAGGTGACCGGCAGCCTCCACGAGCTGAACACGCGTCGGTTGCGGCTGTTGCTGGACTGTGGTGCCTTTCAGGGTTCCGGCGTCGCCGTCGCGCTGAAGAACCGGGAGACCGTACCCGACGCCGAATCGGTGGACGGCGTCTTTCTCTCGCACGGTCACCTGGACCACTGCGGGCGATTGCCGCAGCTTTACCGTGACGGGTTCCGCGGGCCGATTTTCTGCACGCCGGCAACCGCCGACGTGGCGGTGGTGATGCTCGAGGACGCCGCACGCATCGCCGCCGAGAGGGCTCCCGACGATGCCCCTGCGCCGTTCACGCGCGCAGACGTGGCCGGCGTCGAGGCGCTGATGGAGCCGCTGGAGCCCGGTCGATGGCACCGCCTTTCCAGCGACCTTTCCGTGCGTTTCTCCCCGGCCGGCCACATTCTCGGAGCGGCCATCTGCGAACTGAAGGTCCGTGACGCCGGAGAGGACCGCCGTGTGGTCTATGCGGCGGATCTTGGACGGCGTGGGCTACCGCTGATTCCCGATCCCGTGCAGGTCCCCGGTTGCGATGTCCTGCTGGTCGAATCCACCTACGCGGACAGCGTGCATCCTGCGGTGGAGGAGATCATCGAGGAACTGGCCACGATCGTGGGGGACGTGATCGCACGCGGCGGACGGGTGATCGTTCCGGCATTCAGCATCGGTCGCACGCAATTGCTCGCCTGGCTGCTGAATGAGTTGATCGCAACCGATCGCGTACCGGCCGTGCCGATTTTCGTCGACAGTCCTCTGGCACATCGGATCACCGCGTTGTACCGGCGGCATGCCGAAGCCGTGCGCGCCGAACGGCGGTCGCTGTTTCAGCGAAATACCGAGGAAGCCTTCCCCAATGTCCAATGCGTCCGCCGACGGATCGACAGCATCGCGCTGAACGACGTGGATCGGCCGTGCGTGATCATTGCCGGCGGGGGGATGTGCGAGGGCGGCCGCGTGCTGTATCACCTGCGGCATGCCCTGGAGGACGAACGCAACGCCGTGCTGCTGGTCAGCTATCAAGCCCCTGAAACGCTCGGCCGGCGGCTGGCTTCGGCCGCACCGTCGGTCCGCATTTTCGATCGGAATTGCCCGGTCCGCGCCACAGTGCACCAGTTACACGGTCTGTCCGCGCACGCCGATGCGCTGGACTTCAAGTGGTGGTTCGAGGGTCTGGCGGACGAAGGCGGAATCGGCCAGGCATTCGTCGTGCATGGCGAAGGCCCGGCGGCCGACACACAGGCACAATTGCTGCAGCCCTACTGCGACGAAGATCCCGTGGTTCCGCAGCACGGTGAAACGTGGGAGGTCTGAACGGTACCGGGCCCACCGCCAAGACGCACGACGGTTCTGCGAATTCCGTCGCCCCCACAGGCCTGCGGCCGACGGCCGGCCGACGGCGGCTCACGAAGCGTCGGGCTCCGCCAGGGCCCCGCCTTGCTCATCGAACCACTCGTCCTGCGGATCGAACTTCGGATGAACGACGATCAACACCCGCATCCGGCCGATCGCCCGATGCCGAACGCCCGGCGGGATCATCACGCACAGGCCGGGGTGCACCGGAATGATTTCGTCGTCCAGTTCCATCCGCGCGTCCGAGCCGCATTCCAGGAAGAAGTACGTCTCCGTCAGCCGTCGGTGATAGTGCTTGCGGGCCTCTTCGGAAATCTCGGTGACGTGGATCGTGAATGGAAGTTCCGGCACGTCGGCGAATGCCCTGCGGGCCGTTCCGCAGGGGCAGGGGACGCCGGGGATTTTGGCGAAGTCGACGATGCGGTAACGAGGTTTGTTGGTCGTGTCGGTCATGACGGATACCCTGTGCAAACCCGCGGCCGATGTACGCGGCGGCGGCCGATCCAGGCCGGTTTGTCAACGGATATGCGGAGAGGGGGATCGACGAGGGCCATTGTGATGCGGATCGAACACTTTGCAATCAATGTGCCGGCGCCCCTGGAGGCGGCGCGGTGGTACGTCGAACATCTCCGGATGCGGGTCGTCCGCCGGGTCATGGAACCGCCCTGGGCGCACTTCCTGCAGGACGCCGCGGGGCTGACGACCATCGAAATCTACGGGAATCGCGATGTGTCGATGCCGGACTATCACGCCATGGACCCGCGCGTGTTTCACATCGCGTTCGCGGTCGAAGACGTGGCTGCGGAACGCGAACGACTGCTCGCAGCGGGCGCCGTGTCGGCCGGCGAGATCGTCCGGACGCCGAACGGGGACACGATGGTTTTCCTTCGCGATCCCTGGGGCGTGCCGTTGCAACTCGTATATCGCCGGCAACCGCTGTGACGAGGCAAAGCCGCCGCGCGTCCCTCGAAGGTCCCGTTCGGTCGTGGTGCGCGGCAAGACGCTCCGCTTCATCCGGCTCGCAAAACGACAAGGGCCCGAATCGCTCACCGAAGCGATTCGGGCCGTTCGTCACGCTTCACGGCCGCTTGTGGCGACCCGTTCGCCGCTCGGTCGCCCCAACGACGGAATGGATGCGAAGTTCCGCGGTCAGAGCACGCGGGTGATGCCCGGCAGGGCGCACGCATACATGCCATCGGGGCCTGGCAGGACCGGCGGTGTGTCGTCGAAACTGGTGAACTTCTCCACCGGCGAGATGACCAGCTCCGAGTTCAGCGCCTTGTCCCACTCGATGACCTTACCCGAGTAGGTTGCCATGCGTCCCATGATCGCCGTCATCGTGCTCAGGGCGCCGTAATCACCTTCGTTGGGGATCTTGCCGGCACGGAGAGCGGCGAACAGGTCATGGTGCTCCTGCTGATGGCCGCCGCCGCCACCACGACCGAACCGCCAGACCGTCTCTCCCTTGGCATCGCGGATCGTCGCTCCGCTGATGTCCGCGGACCCTTTGGTCCCGTGAGCGAACTCGGCCACCTGATTCCAGCAGTTGCGGATGTGGCGGCACTGGCTGAGCATCTTGGTGCCATCGGCGTAGGTGAACTCCACGAAGTGATGGTCGTAGATTTCGCCGTAATCCTTGCCGATCCGCACCTGCCGTCCGCCCTGTCCCTGGGCGGTGACCGGATAGGCGTCCTTCAGCCAATTGATCACGTCGATGTTGTGGATGTGCTGTTCCACGATGTGATCGCCGCAGAGCCAGTTGAAGTAATACCAGTTGCGCATCTGGTATTCCATTTCCGTCTGACCGGGCTTCCGCGGACGAACCCATACACCGCCGCCGTTCCAGTAGGCACGGGCCAGCACGATGTCGCCGATCGCGCCGTCCTTGAGTCGCTTGATCGTTTCGATGTATCGCGGTTCGTGGTGCCGCTGCAGACCGACGGCGACGGCCAGCTTCTTTTCCTTGGCCACTTTGTTGGCTTCCAGGATCTTGCGGACACCGGGAGCGTCGACCGCCACGGGCTTTTCCATGAAGATGTGCTTGCCGGCGTCGACCGCGGCCGCGAAGTGCAACGGACGAAAGCCCGGAGGCGTGGCAAGGATCACCAGGTCGATGTCACAGGCCAGTACCTTCTTGTAGGCGTCGAAGCCGACGAACTGACGTTCCGGAGGCACGTCCACCTTCTGCCCGTGCTGCCGCTGCAGGTTCTTCAGGCTGGTCTGCAGACGGTCCTCGAACGCGTCGCCCATTGCGACCAGTTTCGTGGGGCCGGCCGTGTTCATGGCCTGTGCCGCGGCGCCCGTGCCGCGTCCGCCGCAGCCGATCAGGCCGATGCGGATCGTGTCATCACCGCCCGAAAATGCGGCTTTGGCCACCGCAAGCTGTCCGGCGGCCAGTCCGGCGGCAATGCTGGCCGAGGACGTCTTCAGGAACTCGCGGCGTGATCGACCTGACGAGGCGTTTGTTTTACGATCCATGCTCTTTCCTCCAGCCAATACGACGTGCCATCGTAACCCACGGTGCATAACGCCGGGTGGCCCCATCGGAGCCGTACCGGCGCCGATGTGACCCATGCCGGAACCGTCCCGGCCGATCCGGGCAACCGTCAGCGCGATGGCTACAGGCTACACGTTGGACCGGGAGCTCGCAACCGGCCGCCGGTCGGCCGTGGTGCGCGTCGAGGAGCGGTGTGGGCTGCCGGCGGCCTCGAATCGTGGCCAACGGCGCCGGCGAGAGCGTCCATTCGAAGTGGTGTGCGGCGGCGGCGTGTCTCACCGTCGAACTCCACACCGTTGCTGTGAAAGGAAGGCGAGCGTGTCGTCCCGCATGGAGCCTCCGTTGCCTCCCGTTCCGCCGATCTATCCGATGATCGGCTGTGCGTCGCTGTTGCTGGCGCTGCTGTTTGTGCTGCTGTTGCCGTTGCTGCTGATGGACCTGATGCAGACGGCTCTGATCCGCCTGCATCTGACGCCGGCGGCGGCCTTGCTGACCGTGTTGGGAATCTTCGTGGGCTCGGTGATCAACATTCCGGTCTATCGGATCGAGCGCGAGGAGTGGCAACCCGTGTATGTGGTCGGGCCCTTGGGGCTGGGGTTGTTCTCGGACCGCTTCCGGCGGGTTCGGCAGGAGACGATCATCGCGATCAACGTCGGCGGTTGCGTGATCCCGTGTTTGCTGGTGCTCTGGGAACTCACCCATATCGTGCCGCTCGGTTCCGACGCGTTGGTCCGCACGCTGGTGGTGACCGCGCTCAACATCGGAGCCTGCTATGCGGTGGCCCGTCCCGTTCCCGGCCTGGGCATCATGATGCCCGGATTCGTTTCACCGCTGGTGGCGGTTTCGGCAAGCTGGCTGGTCATGATCGGCATGCCCGAAATCCGCGTGGCGGCCGCATTCATCGCCGGAGTTCTGGGGCCGTTGGTCGGTGCCGATCTGTTGCATCTGCGGGAGGTCCGCGGTGTGGCCATGGGCATGCTGTCCATCGGCGGTGCGGGCACGTTTGACGGCATCGTCCTCTCGGGTATTCTGGCCGCCGTGCTGGCCTGAGTGCGGGTGTCGTCCCGAGGTGCCGCTGGGGCGTGGGCGCAACCGCTATGCTGTCGATGCCGTCTCGCGCCGGGGTTCGATGCCGTCCCATGCATCGGGCGATCGGCGATCACCGCGGTATCAATGCGGTATCAACGCGGACGCGCCGGCTCCGGGCAGTGGTGCAGCGTTCGCTGCCCGCCGGTCAGACGCTCGGAACAGTCGGGGCGGGACGTCGCGCTCGATACGGAACCGGCCGGCGTCGCAACCCCGCTTTGCTGTGGACGAAGGAAGCCACGCGTGAACGGACCGAGTTACAGGGACGCGGGAGTCGATCTGGACGCTTACGCCGATGCGATGCGGCGGTTGCCCGACGTGTTGCGGAGCACGCATGATGGACGCGTTCTTCCATTGCCGGGCGGCTTCGCCGGACTCTATCGGCTGTTCGACCAACGGCACACGTACCGCGATCCGGTGCTCGTTTCGGGCGCCGACGGCGTGGGGACGAAGATCAAGGTGGCCCAGCGGGCCGGTGCATTCGACACGGTCGGCATCGATCTGGTCGCCATGTGCGTCAACGACTGCCTGTGCCTGGGGGCCGAGCCGCTGTTCTTCCTGGACTATCTGGCCCTCGACCGTGACCGCCCGGATGTCGTGGAACGGCTCGTGCGCGGTGTCGCGGCGGGATGCCGGGAGGCGGGGGCGGCGCTGTTGGGCGGGGAAACCGCAATCATGCCGGACGTTTACGCCGAAGGCGAATTCGACATGGCCGGTTTCTGTGTTGCCGTGGTCGAGCGTGATGGGATCGTCGACGGGACGCGGATTCGGTCCGGCGACCGCGTCCTCGGACTTGCCTCCAGCGGTTTCCATTCGAATGGGTACTCGCTGATCCGCAGGATCGTCTTCGCGCAAGCGGGGATGTCGATCGATTCCCCCGTGCCCGATTTGGGGGCATCCGTCGGCGAAGTGCTGCTGCGTCCCACGCGTATCTATGTCGGTCCCGTGCTGGAGATCCTCGGACAGCACCGTGACGCGGTGCACGGCATGGCCCATATCACCGGCGGCGGTCTGCAGGAAAACATCGCCCGCATCCTTCCGCCGAATGTGGACGTCGTATTGCGTGGAACCGCCTGGAACGTGCCGGCGGAATTCCGCTGGCTGCAACAGTTGGGAGGCGTCGCCGAGCCCGAAATGTGGCGGGTGTTCAACATGGGCATCGGTTTCTGCATCATTGCCGCCTCCGATGCCGCTGGTGACCTGACCGCGGTACTGCAGTCCCGCGGTGTCGACGCGCGGGTCATCGGAGAGGTGACGGCGGGCGAAGGACGCGTCCGGATCGTCGAGAGCTAGCTGCACGGACGGCACGGAACCGGTGCGGCCTCCGCGGTTCGTCGTTGACCCCTGGCGCCGCGGGACCGCGCCGCGACCCGTTTCAGGCGGCACGCCGGCTGCCGGCGGTCGCCTCCCGATACACTTCCAGCACGCGACGAATGAGCGCCTCGCGGCTGAACTCGGCCACGACCCGCCGATGGGCGTGCTCGACTTTGCGGTCCACCTCGTCGCCTCCCCCCAAGGCCTCCAGAATCGCTGCCGCCAGGTCCTCGGCCCGGTGGCGCGCAGCGATCCACACGCACGGATCCGCCTCTCCGGCCAGGTAGCGTGCGCTGGCGAACGGCGTGACCACGACCGGCCGCCGCGCAGCCATCGCTTCCAGAACGGAAACCGGCAACCCTTCGCTTTGCGATGGCAGTACGAAGGCATCGCACGCGGCCAGCAGATCCGGAACGTCGCGGCGAAAGCCCAACAGCGTCACCGCGCTCGCGATTCCCAGTTCAGCGACCAGCGCTTCGAGCTTTTCCCGCTCGGGACCTTCTCCGGCGATCAGCAGCCTCGCCTCCGGATGCCCCTTCAGCACGGTCGGCATCGCGCGGATCAGCTCAGCGTGCCCTTTGACGGGCAACAGGTTCGCGACCGAAAGAATCAGTGAATGGCTGGGCGCGAACCCGAGCCGTGTGCGGGCAGCCTCGCGGTCGCGTTCCACAAACCGCTCCACGTCCACGCCGCACGGGACCAACCGCAACGATTCGGCCGGCACGCCGGCTTCCCGGCATCGTTCGACAGCTTCCGGTGACACGCAGAGCACTCGATGAAACGATCGGTACTTGGCGCCGGACCGGAGAGGGAACGCCGTATGCCGCGACGCCACGCGAACGACGCTGGGCATCAGGAACCGCAGCAACGTTCCCAGTGTCACGGCATGCGCGTCGTTCGCATGAAGAATATCCGGGCGGAACCGCCGGACCATGCGCGCCACAGCCAGCGCGTTCCACGGATGCATTCCGCTGCACGGCAACGGCTCCGTGGCAACACCGGCTTCGACAAGGCGTCCGAACAGCCCCGATCCTCGCGGAGCCGCCACGGCAACATCCGTGCCCGCCGCCGCCAGACCGCGCGCCAGAGCCAGCGCCTGAGCCTCGCCGCCTCCCCAACCGCGTTGGGTCGATACCAGCAGCACACGCATGCGAGCCTCCTTTCTCGCCACCTTGGCGGAAGACCGCCGGTTGCCGTGTCCACACCGGGCGCTCCCGGGCGATTCACGGACGTTCCGCCGGCGGAAAAAAACGCCTCGTGTCGAGCAATGCGGGACCGGCGCACAATTCCGGAGTGGTCACGCGCCGGGATCGCGGAAGTCGACGCTTGCGGAGACGTCTCCGGTATTCGCGATTCCCGCGTCGTCTTCGTGTTTGGTGGTCGACGCGGTCGGCCCGACGTCTTCCATCGGGCCACAGAGTTGCTCCAGCATGCGTTCGGCTGCGGCACGGGCCGCTTGGGCTTGCCCACGGTCGATCAACGCGATGACGGTCCGCAAAGCCAACGTCGCGGAATACAGCTCGTTACGGAGACGATGGATTACCGCTCGGTTGGCAGCACCGTCGCCGTGATCGGCGCGAGACGACGTGGGCTCGCCTCCCCGCGGAGACGGCTTTACGGCGTCGTTTGACGGCTCGGTCATCCCGCTGTGAAGTTCTGTCGGCGTCCGCATCGGAGCTTCCAACTGTCTTGCCGAACGGGGGCTGGCCCCTTGCTGCATCGAGTCCGCTGCGGATTGTTATCCGGTTCCTGCGGTCCGGTCCAGCACGATCCACGTCGGTGCGCGGATGGGCGCTGCGACGTGTGCCTGCTCAGCCGGATTCGACGTGCACGCGGTTTTCGATGTGGATGTCGTGTTCGAGCAGCGGTCGCAGCGCCGTCTGCGCCATCTGCTTGAGGTAGTACGACGGCACCGTCCCGGTGAGCACCAATCGCCCCTCGCCGAGGTACCGGCAGCGGACCGCCCGCACCGGTGCGTATGCGTTGGACTTGAGTAATCGCAGCGCTTGCAGCAGCACGGCGTCGCCGACGATGCGGAGTGGGACCTCGCAAGCGGCCTTGCGCGCCGGCTCGGGGCCGCACTTCGCAGAGCCCGGCGATCCGCCGTCGCGGTGCGCGTCCGAGCTGCCCGGGTCCGGTTCCCAATCGAGCCGTTCCATCGGTGAAGCGCAATCCGCCGTTCGCGCCGTCGCTGCGTCGCTCCAATTCACGCTCGTCGAATCCAGCATTGGCCCGTCCTGAGTTTGCGATGTGGTGTTCGGCAGTGCATTCGGCGACGCTGCACCGAAGGCCGCGGAGATCGCCTCACCCCGGTTCCCGAGTGCCCAACGGGGCACGCCGCGGGGTGGCCGATCGCCGGCAATGCGCGCGTCGCGTGCTACTCGCGGGGAGAGCCGTTCTTGCGACGGGTTCGGCAACGGCCCCGAGCGGCGCCGGTGGGGGCGGACATCCTCTGTCGATCGCTGCGGAGAAAAAACGCCGGCCGAGCGCTGACGCTCGAACCGGCATTTCCCTCCCCGGAAATTCCTCCCTCCGAATTTCTGCTTTCACACATGCGGGGTGTGTTCCTCCCGGTCAGCGCAGTTTGACTGACGGTTGGGGATCCACGACCGTCCCGACGGGCTTGGATGCACTGAGAAGGACCGGCCGCGGATCCACGAGTTCCTCGCGGCGAATGGCCACCTTCTGCGGGGCTTCGATCCCGATCCGCACGCGCCCCGGACGGGCGTCCAGCACCCGCACCACCACGTCGCCTCCGATCCACACCGACTGACCCGGTTTTCGCGAGATCACCAGCATGATGTCCTCCTTGATCCTTCCCCTCTGTGCGTCTCCCCTCCGTCTGCGCGGCGCCACGCCATCCGTTTCCGTGTCGCCGCAGTTGCCCGTTCCACGCGGGCAACGTGGCATAGTTTGCCATTCGAAATGGACTTCTCAATCACGTTTGATACGCATTCGCCCATGGTAAAATCCCCCACGCCCAGTTCCGCTCGCGGCGGGTGGTGCGTAGCAGTCGGCGCAGAGCAGTGCCCCATGCCGCCGGGGCGCTCTTCTGCGTGATGATCGCGAGGCGGTGCGCGTGGAGCGGTTGTCGGAGGGAGGTAACGCAGCTCCTGCGGTGCGACGTATCCGTGAGAAGCAATCCGGCCCGGCGGGCAGTCCGTGGAGTCCACCAGGGGCCCGGTCAGCGCCCTTGCTGCAGTACCCACACCGTCGCGGTGTGAACCAGTTCGACCGCGTTGGAGATTCCCAGTTTCTGTTTGATGTTTTCGCGGAAGCGCTCCACGGTCCGCGGGCTGATGAACAGCGCCTCGGCGATCTGACGGGTGGTCAATCCTTCGCCGATGAGGCGGAACACATGCAGCTCGCGATCACTGAGCCGATCGACGGGTGACGCCGCGGATTCGCTGTTCCTGCCGCGCAGCTCCGATTGCAGGATCTGCCGCATCAACCGCGAGTCGAGGGCCAGATCGCCGGCGGCGACCGTCCGCACGGCGGCAACCAGCTGCGCAGCCGCTTCCCGCTTGGTCAAAAAGCCGAGCGCACCGGCCTTCAATGCGCGGTGTGCGAAGAGCTGTTCGTCGTGCGCGGTGACCACCAGGATCTTCAGCTCCGGGCGGATTCGCCGAAGCTCGTCGATCAAGGCCAGGCCACTTTGCTCACCCAGCATCAGATCGACGATCGCCACGTCCGGGTGCAGACGGGAAACCGCCTGTAGAGCTTCGGCTTCGGTGGAAGCGAACCCGCAGATCTCGAAATCTCCGGCAGCCTCCAGAATCATCCGATAGCCGCTCTGGACAATGGGATGATCGTCAATGATCAACACGCCGATACGTTGCGGGCCCGTCATGGTCTCGCCGGCAGTGTCATACTGCCCGGTTGCGCCGAAGCGGCCGTCCGTGGCCCCGTGTGCCCGGTCCGCAGGACGGCGGAACCCGTCGCCGCGCACCGGCGAATGCTCCAGCATGTCCTTCAATCTGCGGGTTCTGCGTCCGATGCTCCCGTCGTTTCGTGCCGCGCCGTCTCGGTGGGCGCGCGTTCCGAGTAATCCTGTGATTCTTCCGCGGCCGTACGCGAATCGTTTCCTCCGTCCGAGCAGACCGACCTGAGCAGCCGAGCCAATTCCTGTGGGTCGACCGGTTTGGCCAGGTGCCTGTCGAAGCCGGCCTTCCGCGATCGCTGGCGGTCGCTCGGTTGGCTGTACCCGCTCAGAGCGATCAGGTGGATCTCGTCGCCGTCTTCTTTCCGGCGAATTCTTCGGGCCAGCTCGAACCCGTCCAGACCGGGCAGCCCCAGATCGATCACGGCCGCTTTCGGCCGCTGAGCGTCGATGATCTGCAGCGCCTCCAGACCGTTCGCCGCGGTCAGTACACGGAAGCCCTCGAGGTTCAGCAGCAGCGCCAGTGCAGATCGCGCATCGTCGTTGTCTTCCACGATCAGGACACTCGGAACTTCGGCCGCGGTCGATCCCTGTGCCGACGTTGCCGGTTCCTTCGACGAAGGCTCGAGCGACGTTCCATTTTCGCCCGCAGAAGATCCGCGCGCTTCGCCCTGTGGACCCGGCAAGACCGTGGCCGCGCCGACCGGTTCGGTAGCGCCCGACGGTTCCGCGGCCGAATCGGAACCGTCCGTGCGTAGGCCCGGCGGACGACCGGAGGCGGCCGGGGCCGACGGTGGTGCGGCCGTATGGGCCGAGGGAAGACGCACGACGAACCGGCTGCCGTGCCCCGGTCCCTCGCTGAACGCCTCCACCGTCCCGCCATGCAGCTCCACCAGCGTCTTGACCAGTGCCAGCCCCAGGCCCAACCCCGGACTCCCCTTGCGTCGGTCGCCGCCGCCCTGAACGAACGGTTCGAAAATCCTCGGCAACAACTCCGGCTCGATGCCGTCACCGGTGTCCCGCACTTGCATCACGGCCTGTCCGTCGTCGCGGCCGACGGAGACGACCACCTCGTTGCCGGGCGGCGTGTACTTTGCGGCGTTCAGCAACAGGTTCGCAAGAACCTGATGCATCCGCGTCGGATCGGCATCCACCCAGACGGGCCGCTCGTCCAATTCCACGCGAAGCTCGATGTTTCGGCCGGCAAACGCGTCCTGATGGGCTTCCACCACGTCATGCACGATCTGCCGCAAGTCGATCCGCCGGCGTTTCAGCCGCACGCGTCCCTGTTCGATCCGCGCGATATCGAGCAGATCGTCCAGCAGTTCGGCCATCTGGGCGGTCTGCCGCTGGAGCAAATCCAGCATCCGCTGCCGGGTCGCTTCGTCGGAGCGTGGATCCCGCAGCACCCGCAGGGCGTTGCGCACGGCTCCCAGCGGATTGCGCAATTCGTGGCTGAGCACGGCCAGGAATACATCCCGTTGCCGCAGACTCTCCTGGACCCGCTCTTCGGCAGCCTTGCGCGCCGTGATGTCCGTGGCGATGCCCGCCACTGCTCCGGACGGTTCGCCGCCGTCATTGAGTGGAAACAGTGTCACCAGCCACGTGCGCGCCGGCTGAGCGGCTTCGGCGGACGAACGCAGCTCGAAAGTGACCGGCCCACCAGTCTGCCGGACTTCCTGCTCGTGCTCGCGCAGGGTCTGCAGAGTGCCGGAAGCCACTCGTTCGTCCGCGCCGTTTTCGAGCAGCGTCTCGCGCGGATCGCCGAACAGCTCGCGACATTTTTCATTGGCCAGCACGAACCGGCCTTCGCGGTCGCGGATGAATACCGCCGCGGGAGCATGCGCCAGGATGCCCTGCAGACGCCGCTCTGCGGTCTGCAGCTCTTCCCGAGCCGTGTGCAGCGTCTGCGTGTCGATCAGCGTGACCACCACGCCCTGCACGGTACCTCCGGAGCGGTAGGGCAGAATCCTCAGGAAGTACCACCGCCCCGTTCGGTCCTGCACTTCGCGCTCGACGCGTGTTCCGGACCGAAGAGCTTCCACGATGTTCTCCATCAGGTCGGGATCGTCGATGTTGTGTGTGAAGGAATCAAACCGACGGCCGACGTCCCGATCGATGATGTTGAACACTTCGGTCGCTTTGGGAGTGATGCGACGGATCTTCAGATCGCCGTCCAGGAACACCGTCGCCACCTCGGTGGCTTCGAACAGGTGCTCCATGTCGTCATACAGCTCGGTCAGTTCGGCGATCTTCCGCTGGTACTCGGCATTGACCGAATGCAGCTCTTCGTTGACCGAGTGCAGTTCCTCGTTGGTCGCCTGCAGTTCTTCGTTGGAAGCGGCCAGTTCCTCGTTGGCCGCCTGCAGTTCTTCGTTGCTGGTTTCGAGTTCCTCGATCGTGGCCTGGAGGTTCTCGCGCGTTCGCTGCAGCTCGGATTCCAGTTCCGCAATCCGCTTGCGGGAGGCTTCATCCACCGAAACGTGTGCCACGGTCGGTGTCGAGTCGGGCTGTGCCGCGGTCGCTTCGCCAAAGAGCACCAGCACGTGGGTCTGGTTGGCAAACCGGCTTTCCAGCGGCCGTACGTCGATCCGCACTTCGACCCGCGTGCCGTCCGGCCGCCGCCGTGAAACGCCTGAGAAAACCACCCGCTTGCGCTCGCGCACCGCCTGTTGGACCGCTGCCATCGTGGCGACCCGCAGGTCGTTTTCCAACAGATCGAACAGGTTGAAGCTCGGCCGCCCGGTCTGGACGTGCAGAAATGCGTCGGCGTTTCCGAAAACATGACGGATGGAGCCGTCCGCGGCGGCCAGCACTCCGGTGGGCACCAGTTCCGCCAGCACCAGATCGTACAGATGCAAAAGCTCTGCATCGGACTGCGCGGACGGTCGTGCCGGCACGATGGTCGGCCGGATGGCGCCCGTGCCCGAAGACAGCAGGCCGGTCTGCGGGGCCAGCCGCACAGCCCGTCGTTTGCGGTAGACTTTCCAGCGGCGGTCGATCGGCGTGAACTCGTCTTCCAGATCGCCCACACCTTCGCTGCGTCCCAGAAACAGGATGCCGCCGGCACGCAGGGCGAAGTGGAACAGCAACAGAACTTTTTTCTGGATCTGCGGCTGAAAGTAGATCAACAGGTTCCGGCAGGAAATCAGATCCAGCCGGGTGAACGGCGGATCCTGGACCACGTTGTGCCGGGCGAAGACGAGCATCCGGCGGATCGACGGGTCGACCTGGTACCGCTCCCCGCGACAGATGAAGTATTTTTGCAGTCGTTCCTCCGGGACGTCCGCCAGCGCCGCTTTGGAGTAGACGCCGGCGGCGGCAATGTCCAGCGACGCCTGATGCACGTCGCTGGCGAAAATCGTCACGTTGGGGAAACGGTCCAGCCGCCGGCAGACCTCCGAAACACTGATCGCCAGCGAATAGGCCTCTTCACCCGTCGCGCAGCCCACGACCCACATCCGTAACTCACCGGTCTTCTCACTGGAGAGCACCAGTTCCGGCAGCACGTCGCGTTCCAGTACGGCGAACGCTTCCGGATCGCGGAAGAACTGCGTCACGCCGATCAGCAGGTCCCGGTACAGGTTGTCCAGTTCGCGGGGATCGGATTCGACGCGAGCAAGGTACTCCCGGATGTCGCTGATCTGCCCCAGCAGCATCCGCCGCTCGATCCGTCGCTGGATCGTGGTCGCCTTGTAAAAGGAAAAGTCGATTCCATACGTCGCGTGCAGCAAACGCAGCAGCCGCTGCACCGCGTCCTGTTCACCGCCTTGTTCCGCGTCCTTGCGCGGGTGCGGAACGGCCGGAACCTGACCGGAATACTTCGCCAGGACCGAGCCGATCTCTTCCGGAGCCAGCACCAGGTCGACCACGCCGGTTTCGATGGCCGCCCGCGGCATCGCGTCGAACTTCGCCGTCTGCGGCCGCTGGGCGATCACCAGCCCACCGGCTTCGTGGATGTCTCGGATTCCCCGCGAACCGTCGCTGCCGGTGCCCGACAGCACCACCGCAATGCTCCGCGAGCCGAAATCGTGGGCCAGCGAACGGAAGAACTGATCGATCGGCAGACTGAAGCCCGACTGGCGATCCTTCTCGGTCAGCATCAACCGGCCGCCGGAAATGATCATCTCCTGGCCTGAGGGCAACACATAGATTGTGTCCGGCTCCACCCGCATGCCCTTTTCGATCAGACGCACCGGTAACCGCGTCCGCCGAGCGAGGATCTCCTGCATCATGCTGTGGAAGTCCGGCGACAGGTGCTGGATCACGACGAACGCCATGCCCGTCCCCAGAGGCATGTTGGCGAACATCCGCTCCAGCGCCTCCAGTCCGCCGGCCGAGGCCCCAACGCCGACGACGAACCGCGGCCGCTGGGCCGCGCCGCCGCTGTCTGCCCGTTCCGCGCGGTCCGGCTCACCGGCTTCCGCGTCGTCGCGGGAACTTTCTCGCTGGTCCGGAGCCGGCGATGGAGCCGGTGCGGCGCCTCGAGGTCGTTCGACCGTGCGCGTTTCGGATTCCCTTCGCTTGCCCGAGTCGGTCGAATGCCGCGGCGTTTGCGTCTCCCGGGGCATTGCACGAGTGGGCTCACCTCCCCGCTCGCTCGAAAGACTCATCTCCGCTGTCTCCTTGCCGAACGCGCACGCGTTCCGGTGAGCCACCGCGGACCATCGTCATTGCCCGCCGGCGTTCAATGGCACTTCGTAATACGCCAGCGCCCACTCCTGCATGTAACGGACCTGCGTCGGTTCGATGCGGTACACGATCAGATCCGGATGGTCCGGCCGACCGAGAAACTGCCGCAACAGAGGGTTGCCGTCCCAGATTTCCTGCAACGTGGCCCGGTCGTCTTCGATCCGGGCGATACCCGTCAGCCGAACCTGATTGTGCTCGGCGTCCATGTAGCACAATTCGACCTTGGGATTGGCGGCGATCTCGACCGTCTTGTGATAGAACCGCAGATTCGCCACGTGTACCACGAACCCCTCGGTTCGCACCGGCGAAACAGGTCGCACGCGGGGCTGGTCGCCGTCGACGGTGGCCAGCATGGGAAACCGGTCTGCGGCGATCACCTGCAGCGCCAGCTCCCGCACGCGGGCGGGGTCGATCGGCTTCGGTCGCGGCCTGGTCACACCATCACCTCACCCGACGGCGTCCCGCGCTCGGCTCCGCTTTCAAGCGGTGGCGAACGCCGGCTGCGGCGAATCCCCGCCACCTTGGGCAGCCACCGCCGCCCGCCGATCCCACAGCCGGCTGCAACGTCCCCGCGGTCCGCCAATCCTGTCCTGTCACCTGGACCGTCGGCATGGCACCGGAGTCGTCCCGGCACGCGGCACGCTCCACAGCGAACCTATGCAGATGTTCCAGAAGCGTGACGAATCATCATGGCGTGAGGGAACACGATTGCAACCGACCGCGACCATTCGCGCACCGCCGGCGCACTCGCAGTCGCGGCATTGCACGGCATTCCAAAGATCCGACCGCGGCCGAAAGAAAACCGCCGGTGGGCCGTCCCTGCGGCGACGCCCGGCCGAGAGTCGGCAACAGCGAGGCATCAGCGACGCGGAATCGCCGTTTCGGCGCGAGCGACCGCGCCGGGGAGATTCCCGGGCTTTTCAGGCGTTTTCGGGAACCGGCAACGCGCCACTCGACGGGGGCGGCAGGAGTGCCTTCGCTGGCGTAGACCGCTGGCGCGTCGTGGAGCCCGCCGCGCTCGGCTGCGGGTGGGGTGCCGCGCAAAGCTCTTGGGCGGCAGCAGCGTGTCCGCGCCAGGAAACCATGCTCTGAGGAACGCGCAGCAGACGGAGCAGCGCGCGAAACAGCTTGCGATGCATCGTCCCGCGACCGAACGGGATGAGCTTCACGATCCAGGGCGTTCGCACGATGTCGCGGTTGCGCTGCACGGCCCGCACGATCGCTTCGGCCAACGGTCCGGGCTTCAGCCAAGGCATCAGCAGCGGCGGGCGGACGCCATCGAACATGCCCGTGGCAATGTAGCCCGGGCAGACGGCCGTCACGTGAACCGACCGGCAGCCGGCTGCGTGCAGTTCGTCCCGCAGTGATTCGCTGAAGCCCAGCACCGCCCACTTGGAGGCCGCATACGTGGTGGCGAAAGGCAGACCGATCATTGCCGAGGCACTGGCGATGTTCACCACGTGTCCTTCATCCGCGGCCGTCAGGTGCGGCCAGAACACGTGGGTCACTCGCACGGGCCCCAATGCGTTGACCTCGAGCGTCCTGCAGTGCCGCTCCAGCGGCACGTCGCCGAAAGCGCCGCCGAAGACCAGGCCGGCATTGTTAACCAGAATCTCCACCCGCCGCCCGGCCCGATCCAGTGCATCGCGGACGCGGCGAATCGAGGCCTCGTCCGCCACGTTCAGCTCCGCGGCCTCGGCCGCCCAGCCGCATCCGGTCAATTCGTCCGCCGTCCGGCGAGCGTCGGCCAGGCGGACATCCGATGCCACGACATACGCACCGCGGCGGGCGAACGACCGGGCGAGCCGGCGTCCCAGCCCCCCGCCCGCACCCGTGATCAGCACCGTTCGGTTTCGGACCGTCGTCATCGTCTTGCCCTCCCGTCGCCAGTCATTCCGGATGCCGGCCCGCGGAGTGTCCATCGGTGGTTGGTCTGCGGAACGTCACGGCCAGCGCCAGCCCCAGCGAAAGGCCTCCAACATCAACCGGCTTGCGCGCGCCCATCCCGGGGAGCAGTACAGGTCGAACAGCCGCCACGCCACCGGAACCGGGTTGGGATGCGACGCGAACCAGATGGGCTTCGGATAGGTCACATTCGGGGCCACCAGTACCGACTGCTCGATCGCCGCTTCCGGGATCATGAACGGATTGTGCACGAAGCCGATCCCGCTGCGTGGATTCTCGAGCGTGCCGCCCGGAAAGCCGCCCCAGGGCAGCGAACCGATCACGTACGCCACTCCCGGCCAGCAGTTGATCCCCACCACTCCATACCGCAAGCGCGCGGCGATCCGCGTCGCGAGGTTTCGATAACTCCGCGTCGGCAAGAAGCGGCCCGGCACGCTCACCGCCGCCGTCAGAGTGCCCCAGAGACGTTCGTTGCAGAACGCCGCCGCCGCATCCAGAAATGACTCCCCATCGGCCGGCCCCGGCAACGTCACTTCCATCGCCAGCGGCGTGAACGCCTCCTGCCGGAAGAACTCCGGATCGTCTTCCGGTCGCACCCCCTCGATCAGTGTCCACGGGATGACATCGCCCAGCGGCCGCGGCACGTTCTCCGGCGCGAACCGGCAGAACCGCTCGACCGCGCCCGGATAGTACGCTCTGCGTAACGGCGTCGCGTGGAGCGCCTCTTTCAGAGCCGCGACGAATGCCGCACGCTGAGGCCAGTCGCGCGCCGTGACGATCACCCGCGTCGCGGCACAGTTGAAACCGCAGTTGTTGGTGATGGACGCCGCGATGTTCCGGGCAACGAACTTCAATTCGGATCGGTCGTAGCGTCCGGGAATCACGATCCAGGGACTGACGTTCCCCAGTTCGGCGGTGATCGGTTTTCTCAGACGCGGTGTTCCTCGCCGCCGGTTCTCGGCACGCTCGTCCGGATCGGCCCCCCACACGATCGCCTCGAACGCACGGTTCGACCCGGTGATGTGCACTTCGTCGACCAGTTCGTGGTCCACCGCGGCCTGTCCGATCGTCGCGTCGCCGGTCACGATCCGCAGCACACCGCCTTCGATCAGCGGTGCGAAGGCGTGCTGAAACACCGGCCCCAGGTAGTCGTTGACCGGATTGAGCTTCAGAAGTACCCGCCGACGCTGTAGAAAGACCTTCTCCATCATGTCCGTTGCGGGGATCGACGAAACATTGCCCGCGCCCAGCACGACGGCGATCTTCGGATCGTGCTCGACGGTCCGGACGAAGGCCTCGCCCAGACGGTCGGCGACCTGTCGTGGATCGAGTCCCTCCCGCAAACGTACCCAGCCACGAAATGCGATGAACACCAGCGGATCGAACAGTCCCGGAACCGGAAACACCGGCAGACATCCCCGCCCGGTCGCGTCCACGAAAGGATTCGCCGCAGGCATCGATCGCCCGTCGCCGACCACGGTATCCAGGGATCCGATCAGCATCCGGAACTGACGCGCGACCAGCACCGGTCCGGTGAGCACGTCCTCGACGGTCGCCGGATCATCCCGGCTGAGCCCCTTCGCTTTGGCAGCCAATGCCACCCATTCGTGAGCGACGTCGCCCAATCGCGCGGCGCACTCCGCCGCCCAGTCCCGCAGTGTCTGCGGTAGAACGAACGGACAGATCCGCCGCGCCGCATCCAGTTCCGCGACCGCGTTCTGGACGGCGTCGATTGTGCCATGGTTCGCCGTCCATTCGACAGGTACGCGTGAAACCGTGCTCGTGTTGCAATCAACCCTTGCCGGGGTTCTTCGTGACGTGCCGGAC
>RFHO01000265.1 GCA_003696385.1 Planctomycetota bacterium
CACCAGGTCGTACGGTCCGCGTTCCACCGGCTTTTCCGGCAATCCCAGCAGCCTTCGCCGCCAGGCCGGCAGAATCGCCGAATCGTTCGGTGGCGGGGCATCGCCCGTGGTGAAATCGATCGCGTCGCAGCGTCCGTCGAAGCCCGTCAGGTCGTGCAGCGCCAGACGGACCGCCGACGGATCGTCGATCCGCACCGTGCCGCCATCGTGCCAGAACCATTCGGCCCCTTTCGTCCCGAACGTTTCGGCCAGCGGCTTCCCATTCACCAGCAACTGGAAGCGCCCCGGCTGCCCCGGAGCGTTCCAGCGGGCCACCCAGTCCTTCGTGCGGACGAACACGCGATACGTGCCAGCCTGCGGAAACCGCACGGTCGTCACCGCATCGGCGACCGGGCGGCCCAGCCCATGCGCCAGCAGGTACGGCGATCCCATCGTTTCGATGAACTGCGTATCCAGTTTCCAGCCGCCGTGATCGCGAAAGCTTTCCGCTTCCACCAGCACTTCGGCCGCCGGAGAAGCCGCGGCAGCGAGGAGGCCGACCAATGCCGCCACCGACGCCACCAACCGGCGCAACGCCAGACGAGACCATCCCCGAACCGCATCAGTCGCCGGCCGCTTGTCGCGTGCCATCCATCCCATGCTGGTGCCTCCCCACGATTGGGAATCCGACGTCCCCCACGGAAACATCGTGCTTTGCGCGGGACAACCGCATGCGTGACCCACGGGCAGGATCGGCAACGCAACCCAACGGGCCATCGCCGAACCACGGGCATTCTAGCCGTTCGAGCAGGGCCGCGCAAGCCGGCCGCCCTGCCGACACCACGCGGCGACTCGGGTTGAACGCCGGACGGGCAAACTCCCGGCGGCTCGCCACCGCCACAGACCCCGCCGTTAAGAAACCACCGCCTTCGGCACGGCGACGTCACGGAAAGCACGGACGGCCACGCACCCAGACCACGCGCGGCGTACCGGTGGAGCGTCCCAGCTGCGCACAAGACCGCGTCGCTCACTCGGGCGGCTCGTTCGGTCCCTCTCGCGGCGGCCCGTCGCCATCGCCGAATTCGGCAAGCTCGGCAAAACCGGGAATCTCGGAAAGAAACGCTCCCGCCACGATTCGGTTCCGTCGAATGACCGGCAGAATCGTCCGTCGCAGAAGCGTGTAGACGCGGTCCGCGGACATCCGGGAAAGATCCAGTTGATCAAGCATCACCGGCGCCCACCGAAGCTCCACATTGTCTCCGTCGTCCACGCTCCAGAAAACCTCCCAGGCCTGCAGCCGCGGCACGCCCACCCGGATCGTCTCACCCCGCGCGTCGACTTCGCGAACGAACCCATCGCCGGAAAACAGCACGCACGTCCGGCAGCTCAGCCTGACCACGCGCTGCACCCACGACAACGCCAACGGCCCGACTGCGTCCTCGGACGCCAGGTGCTGCACCCACAACGAACGTCGCGCCGCCAGTATACAGCCATTCATGTCGATCCGCACGGGCGCTTCGCCGCCGAACTCCGCAACACTCCCAACGTCGGCGCGCAACTCGAAGGCGTCCTCACCGAGCACTGTACATTGTGCGAGCGTCAGCACGCGACGGTCCGTGGTGCCGATCGTGTGCAACTGAACCGCCACCGGTGCCGTTATCAGCACGTTGTAGCAGCGCAGTACACCGCCGAGCGGATTCCAGTCGACCAGCCCGACGCCACCGTTCAGCCAACACCGCTTGATTTCGACTTTCGCGGCATTGTCCACGACGAGACACGCCGCACGGCGGTCGGCCGCACCGGCATCCAGGAGGCAGTCCTCGATGCTCAGTTCGCCGCCGTCGACCTGGATCAAGGCCGCATCGTCGGGCAAACCGCCTCCGCGCGGTCCTTCGATCCGCAGGTTACCGATCACCAGCGGAGCACGCACGGTGATCAACGCCCCCGCCCGCCGTCCGGCGGAAGCCTCGGACGCCCCGGCCGGGGCATGCCCATCCCCCACGCCGCCACGCTCTCCAAGCTGCTGCCACCGGAGAACCGGCTGTGCGCCCGGTGCGCCCTGCAACGTCACGGCCTGGTCGAAGACCACCGGCGGCACGGCGATCGGCCCGTCGCCGTCGACCTGAAGCACGTCACCGGCCGACAGGGCCGCTACCGCACGCTCAAAATCGTCGAAGACCTCGCGCCCGCCGTTTCGCAGGATCCGGACGAACCGCCCGGCCACCACCGGCGATGCCGACGCTCCGGCTGCCATGGATCCGGCCTCCGGTCCGTCCGCCCCCGCGTCGGCCGATCGCCGCATCGGCTGCGGCGTGTCACTTTCGGCGACCCGTCCGGACCGAGCCGCGCCGTCCCGTGTCCCCCGTCCCGATGCGAAAAACGACCGCAGCGCCATCAGAGAAGCGGCCAGCATGGCCACGGCCACCACTGCCGCCGTCACCACGATGCGGCGGCCGCCCCTTCGGGTGCCGCCCTCTGCATGCGTCCTCACGGCCGAAGCCGCGGTGGCGCGGTGTTTCGCATCGGTCGCCCGCCGGTCGCCGGAGCCCTGCGTTGCGGTATCCTCGTCCGCCAAGGAAAACCGCTCTGCCGACGTGCCGGCCACGGCATCGACCAGTGGCGCGGGACACATCGTCGGCGATTCAAATGTCGCCGGGGTGTCCGTTCCCTGCGTCCGCACGGCCAGCAGCGCATGCACCACGTCTTCCGCCGACTGGAATCGCCGCGCGGGATCCGGCTGCAGCAGCTTCCTGATGATGGGCACCAGCGTCTGCGGAATGAAACGGAAGTTCTCCTCTCGCGCCAGCCAGCGCCCGTCCAGCAGCTCGGAGACCAGGTCGCTGGTGTCCTGCGCCTGACGACGCGGACGCCCCCCGGCCATCACGTACATCAGCCGGCCCAGCGAATACAGGTCACTCCGCTCATCCACCCGGTCACCCATGGCCTGTTCCGGGGACATGTACTCCGGCGTCCCCATCACGGCTCCGGACAGCGTCAGCGACGGCCCCTGCTCCGGCCGTGCCAGCCCGAAGTCCGCCAGCTTGGGCCTTCGCGTCGCCCGCTCGATCAGGATGTTGGACGGCTTGACGTCCCGATGAATCACGCCGCGAGAATGCGCCGCCTGCAGTCCACGTGCGATCTGCAGGCTGTAGAAGAGGATCTCGTCCAGCGTCAGCGGCCCGCGGCGAATCAGCAGATCCCGTAATGTTCCGCCGTCGACGAACTCCATCACCATGTACGGCAGGTGGTTCACCTCCGAAACCGCGTACACCGTCACCACGTTGGGATGATTGATCGACGCGACGGCGCGGGCCTCCCGCACGAACCGCTTGCGGAAGGCGTCCGAAACGCCCAGGTTGGCCGACAGCATTTTGATCGCCACCGGACGGTGCAGCTTCAGGTCCACGCCGCCGAACACGACCCCCATCCCGCCGCGGCCCAGGATCGAATCGATCCGGTAGTGCTCCAGAAACCCCAGACTGCTTCCCTGGGGATCGGGCGTGAGAAACCCCAGTTCCTCCCCCGAAGTCTCCTCCTGAGCGTCGAACTCTTCCGGCGGCGGCTCGCTCGGCTCCGCGAATCCCTGCTTCAGATCCCGAATGACTTCGTCCAGCTTCCGCCGGTCCTCAGGCGACATCTTTGCCGGTGGAGGCACCACTTCGGACCCGGCGAGTCGTTCCAGCCGATCGCGACAGGTCGCGCACCGCTCCAGGTGCGCCGCCACCTGCCGCTCCCGCGACTGCGGCAGCGCCCGCTGCAGCAACCGCCGCAAGGCCGATTCCGTAGGGCACCCCGTTTCCACTGTCATGCACACCCCACCGGCAATCGAGTCCCCTTCCAGCGCGCCGTCGTGCCGATCCGCGGCTTTGCCATGGCCCCCCGTCCCAACCGTCGCCACTGCGAAAACCGCCGCCACGCTTGGACGTGTCGCCCAAGCATAGTACAACGGGCCACCGTCGGTTCGCGACACAGCCTCCCGTTGTCCTTCTCCGACGGTTGCGGGCAGGGATGCTGCGGATTATGCGGGCTTTCCGTGGGACTGCCAACAGCGCCTTGGGTAACTTTCGCCAGCGCTGTCGGACAGCCGGCCCACATTGGCAGGTCCAATGGTCCGCCAGTCCCCAGCCTCGGATCGTCCCGGGGCAGCACTCCCTCCGGTCCCACACAACAAGACAGTCCCGAGCGTGCACGGCGGAGACGGTCCGGGCGTCCGTAGCGAGCCCTCCGCCCCGTCCCGCCGCGACCGGGAACATTTCTGGCTTTCCGACGGCCCAGCATGAATCGTCAGCCGTTCTGTTCCGCTCCCCGCCGCTGGCCACCGCGGCTCAGCCGCCGGTGGATCCGGCTGTGGCGGCCTCTCCGGCTGTGGCAGCAGCACTACCGGCAGCGGGTGGTACACGTGGAGATCCACGGACAAGACCACCTCCGCCGGGCCCTGCGGGACGGCTGCGGCATCCTGATCACCCCCAACCATCCCAGTCATGCCGACTCGTACCTGTTGTACGAAGCGGCAGACCGCATCGGCTCCCTGTTCTACTTCATGACGGCCTGGCAGGTGTTCGCGATGTCTCCGTGGTGGGAACGCCTCAGCCTGCAGCATCACGGTTGCTTCAGCGTGGACCGCGACGGGAGCGACCTGGAGGCATTGCGAACGGCGGTCGACCTTCTCGTCGGCGCCCCGGAGCCGCTGGTGATCTTTCCGGAGGGCGACGTCTATCACCAGAACGACCGTGTGACGGTGTTCCGGGAAGGCGCGGCGCGCATCGCGCTGAAAGCGGCGCGGCGCGGCCGGCGACCGATCGTCTGCATGCCCTGTGCACTGCGGTTGTGGTACGTCACTGACCCCACCGGACAGCTCGAAGACCTGATGGCTCGTCTGGAACGGCGGTTGGGTCGGCGACCGCGCCCCGACAGACCGCTGCATCGGAGGATCGCCCGTTTCGCGCACACTGTCCTGGTATTGCTCGAGCTGGAACGGGATCTCCCGGTGGCCGACGGCGACTTCACGCAGCGACTGCACGCGCTGCAGGAAGCCATCCTGCATCCACTGGAACGTCACTATGGCGTGACGCCCGCCGGAAGCATCCCGCAACGCGTCAACACCGTGCGTCGCAAGGTGATCCGGGCGATGGAACGTCCCGAAACGACCGCCGGAGGGCGACGCGTCGGCCAACGACATCTGGACGAACTGTTCCGCGTCATTCAGCTGTTCAGCTATCCCGGCGACTATGTCGACGAGCGAGCGAGCATCGAACGGATCGCTGAAACGCTCGACAAGCTCGAAGAGGACGTGCTGGAGGCCCCCACCGCCGCGATCCGCGGCGTCCGCCACGGTGGCGTATGGTTCGGTGAGCCGATCACCGTCCGGCCCGTCGCCTCGGCCGCCGAAGAACGTGCGGAAGCCCACCGCCTGACCACGCAGCTCCAACACCGCGTCCAGGAGCTGCTCGACGCCACGGCCCGCCGCCGATCGCCGGCGCGCGTTCCCTCCCCGGAGAACGCCGACGAACGGCCGCACGCACGCCTGCGCCGCGGAACGGTCGACGCACGCTGACGCCGCGCCGGAAGGAACGACGGCACCGACGGCGGCCCCGCTCGTCGATCACGAACACACGTCCGTTTCCCGCCCCGCGCCGGTCGCACACGGCACCTGCTGCGTGAGGCAGTGCCAGGCCCCCAGTCCGAGCACCACGTCCGTCGCCTCGATGCCAACCACCTCGCGCCGCGGAAACTGTTCACGCAGGATCGCCAGAGCTTCCGCATCGGTGGCGACGCCGAAGGTCGGCACGATCACTCGCTCGTTGCAAACGTAGAAGTTCGCATACGAGGCGGGCAGACGCTGCCCATCGACGACGATCGGCGGCGGCATCGGCAGCGCGACGACGTCCAGCCCCTCATCCGCGGCGTACCGCTGCAAGGCCGCCCGGTTTTCCTGCAGCGTCCGATGGTTCGCATCGCCGGGATCCGATTCGACCGCCGCGACGATGCGGCCGGCCCCAACGAAGCGTGCCACGTCGTCGATGTGTCCGTCCGTATCATCGCCTGCAATGCCGCCCGGCAACCACAGAAACCGGTCCACGCCCAACAACCGGCGCAGCGCCGCTTCGATCGCGCCGCGGGACAGACCCGGATTGCGGTTCGGATTCAGCACACTGGACTCGGTCAGCAGCACACGGCCCGAGCCGTCCACGTCGATCGCTCCGCCTTCCAGAACCAGCGGCGGCGCCAGCCGCGCCACCCCGGCCGCCTCGGCCATCCGCGCGCCGGCCACCGCATCCGCGTCGTACGGGGGATATTTCTCGCCCCAGCAATTGAACACCCAATCGACCGCCACGAGCGATGCAATGGTCAGTCGATCGGACGACGTCCCCCCGCCGGGCCACAGGGGGCCGCCGGCTGCCGCGCAGCCCGCCTCGACCCGATCGCCGCGTTCGGCCGAGTCCGCGGCGCCGTGTCGTGTCCGCACGAATGTCGGACCGTGATCGCGGACCCAGGCGTCGTCGGTCGGGATGCAGTGCAGCCGGACATCGCCCCGCACACCGGCTCGCCGGAGCAGCCGCAGCGCTGACCGCTCCGTCTCCGCATCGCCCACGTTGAGGTGGACGGTCTCCACCTCGGCGACCGCCCGGACCATCTCGGCATACGCCCGCTGAGCACGATCCAGCCGCCCGGGCCAGGTCTCGGGATTGTGCGGCCAGGAGAGCCACGTCGCGTCGTGTCGCTCCCACTCGGCCGGCATCCGGAACCGGATCGTCTCCGGCAGCCACCGCAGCCATTCCGCGAGTGGGCACGAGCACATCCGGGCGACTCCTCCAGATCGATCGCCGGCCGAGCGCAGACGCCGCGAACGCGGCCGCGGCGGGAGGCCGGCCGGGCGCACCACTACGCGTTCCATTCTCGCCAGCGCTGCCGGTGCCCTCACACCGCAGGGAAAGGCCCGCCCTGGTGTTTGCCCGCAGCGTCGGCCGGATCGAACCACCGACGTACGGCGGCTCCGGCGTCATACTTCCGGTG
>RFHO01000266.1 GCA_003696385.1 Planctomycetota bacterium
CACACCAAGTCCGACTTCGGCCGCACGGGCAGATGGATGTGGGCCTGCATCGCCGTCTCGGTCCGTCGCGGATCGATGACGATCAGCGTCGGGTGGCGGCGATTCCGCCAGATCCGCTGCCACAGGATCGGATGCGCGATGCAGAGGTTGCTGCCGATCAGCACGATCACGTCGGACAGTTCGAAATCGGCATAGGTATAGGGCGGCGCGTCGAACCCGAACGACTCCTTGTACGCCACCACGGCCGAGGCCATGCACTGTCGCGTGTTGCCGTCGCCGTGCCGCAGGCCCATGCCGAACTTGGTCAGCGCCCCCAGCAGGGCCATCTCCTCGGTAGGGATCTGGCCCGTGCTCAGGAACGCCACCGATGCCGGTCCGTGCCGTTGCTGGATCGCCCGGAACCGCTCGACGAACACGTCCAGCGCGGCGTCCCAGTCGATGGCGTCCCAATGCCCTGGCCGCGTCCGCAGGAGCGGCTCGGTGGCCCGGTCGGGCGATTCCAGCACATTCAGAGCTTCCCAGCCCTTCGGGCATGCGCAACCGAGGTTGACGGGATAGTTCGCCGAGGGAAGCAGCGGGAAACGGACCGCCGGCGGCAACTCCAGCGCACAGCCCGTCGAGCAATACCCGCAGATCGCGGTCACCGACGGCGCGGGGGAGTCTTCCCGTCCGTTCCGGTCCGGCCTGCGGCGCGTGGCGGCAATTCGTCCCAGCCCAAGCATTTCGCCTCCCCGTCGTCGCGTAGGGATCCGTCCGGTCACTTGCCTCGGTGCCCGAACGATGAAGCGGTCTGCAGCAGCCCGGGCATCCGCCGGCCGGCCGCCGCGCAGAAGAACAGATACCGTTCGATCCCCTCGCCCAGCAGAGCACATGCGAAAGCCGCCCCGCCGCACAGCACCGCAATCGGCTGATCGGTGCGAAACGACTCGGCAGAACGTGTCGAGAGCAGCAACAGCGGAAACCACACGCCCCCGAGAAACCCCAGAGCGATTCGCGCCCACAGCACGCGGAGCAGTGGCCCGACGAGCAGACGCGCCGTCTGTTTCAGCTCCACGGGCCGCCGCCCCCGCACGTGTCGCAACGGTGCCAGCTCCCCGGCAAGCTTCAGCAATGTCACGACGATCAGCATTCGGGCGATCCCCGGAACGGTCCGCAAATCCGCCGAGCGATCCGCGTTCGAAACCGCCAACAGGACATTCGCCGCCAATCCCAGCACGACCATGGTGCCGACGAACCGCCACGTCGCGTGCGTCCAGTGCCACAGCGGGCGCCCCGCGCGGTGGTAGATCAGGATCGAACAGCACACGCCGGCCAGGCCGCTCACCAGTGTCGTGCCGCGCAGTAGCCACCGCGGGATACCCAATCCGGCACCCGGTGCGACGGCATAAAACGTCGCGCACACCGCAAACACGCCGAAGGCGAGAATCTCGCGGCTCAACCACGAATGCCCCAACCCGCGCAGCGCGCGATAGGCGCGCCATGGGCGCCCCAGATGAAACACGCTGGCTGTCAGCGCCACACCGCCGCACAGCCAGGCGAACGTGCGCGACAGCGTCGACACGGCGGTCACATCCCCCTTGCCGTCGGTGCCGACGGCGTCCGGGATGGTGCCCACCGCCGCATGCAGCCATCCGGCCTCGACGGCCGCCTGGATCCAGAACGTCCCCACGGACAACTGCGTCAGCACGAGCATCACGATCAGCGACCAATGAGCGTGTTGCATTCGCGGCTGGTCGTGATCGGCAGCCCGAACCGTCCGCGGGAAAGGGCGCCGCGACGTGTACACCGTCGTCGGAATCGTCACCCGGGGATCGGGCGCCGTGGGCAGGAAGCTGCCCGTTTCGGCAGCCTGCACGGCTTCGGCTTCATCGACGACCCGGATCCGGATCGCCTGCTGTGGGCAGGCCGCAGCGCAGGCCGGCGGTTCGCCCGCGGTCAGACGATCCGAGCACATGTCGCACTTGCGCACGATCCCGCGCCGCGAGTTGTACTGCGGCACCTCGTACGGGCAGGTGAGCGTGCAGTACTGGCAGCCGATGCACACTTCGTCCAGATGCCGGACGATGCCCGTGTGCGGATCCTTCTGATAGGCGTCCACCGGACAACCGTCCATGCACGCCGGCTCGACGCAATGATGGCACGCCGCCGTCACATGCTGCAGGTACGGACGGCCGGCATCCTCACCGAGCAACAGTCCCACCTGACGCCACAGCTCGCCTTCGTCCAGCCCGTTGCGGTTGTGGCATGCCACCACGCACGCCTTGCAGCCACTGCATGCGTCCAGATCGACTTCGAAAGCGTACTGCTGGCCCGGTCCCGGCGGTGAAGCCGGCATCAGCGCCACGTAGGTATCCGTATCCCGTGCCAGGCCACGGTCGTGGGTGGCCGCAAACCGCTCCACCGCCGTCTGCGAACCGCCTGCCTCGATCACCGGCAATGGCTTCATTCTCCAACGCCTCCCTGCCGGGCCGGTCTCGTGGTCGCCAGCATCCGGTGGCAACGCGTGCTCAATGTGCTCGCCAGGTCTTCCTGGGGAGGCAGACACACGAAGACCTCGCCACCCTCCACCTTGACCGGGAACGTCTGCACGGCCGGTTCGTCACCGTTCAGGCACTCGCCGCTGCGCAGCGAAAACGTCCGCTTGTGCAGCGGGCAGGCGACCTTGGGCTCACCCGCCTGATCACCGAGGATCCCGTGCGCCAGCACGAACGCGCGGCGGTGCGGGCACATGTTCTGCGTGGCGTACCACTCGCCCCGATCGCTAAAGTTGTAGACCGCGATCTGCACGTCGCCGTATTTGAAGACGCCGCCGCCGTTGAGCGGAAAGTCGTCGACCGCGCCCACGCGCACCCACTGCCGGTCTTCGGGCTGCGGGGCACCGTCATTCGGCCGGCCGTCGGCCGCCGGAGCCGATGTGAGCACCCGCAGGTCTTCCAGCGGGATGAAGTCGGCGTCACGAGGCCAGTCGGCCGGACGTCGCTGGCCCCGCTCGACGATCATTTCGATGCCCGGTTCGTCTTCGTCGGAATTGACGAATTGCCGGAACCACCGCCGCTTGTCGGGATCCTCGAGCACGGCTTTCCATTCGCACCGGTAGCTGTCGACCAGGAACTGCATCTGCCGTTCCAGTTCCTCCGCAATGCCCAGCTTGTCCTCCACGACGACGGCGCGAAGGTGCTCGATGCCGCCCTCCAACTGCTCCAGCCAACGGGCCGTGCGAGTGAGTTTGTCGGCGGTCTGGATGTAGTACATCAAGAAGCGGTCGATGTAGCGGATGGCCGTTTCCTCGTCCAAATCGGTCACCAGCAGCTCGCCGTGCCGCGGTTGCGCTCCGCCGTTTCCGCAGACGTACAGGTTGTAGCCCTTCTCGGTGGCCACCAGTCCGAAGTCCTTCGACTGCGCTTCGGCACACTCGCGCACACACCCCGAGACCGCGGCCTTGATCTTGTGCGGCGCACGAATGCCCTTGTAGCGCTGTTCCAGGCGGATGGCGAATCCGACCGAATCCTGCACGCCGTATCGACACCACGTGCTGCCCACACAGCTCTTCACCGTCCGCAAGGCCTTGCCATAGGCGTGTCCACTCTCGAACCCCGCCGCGATCAGCTCCTCCCAGATCGCCGGAAGATCCTGCAAGCGTGCCCCGAACATGTCGATCCGCTGCGCACCGGTGATCTTCGTGTACAACCCGTACTTTTCGGCCACCCGGCCGATGACCTGCAGCTTCTGGGGGGTGATCTCACCGCCCGGTATGCGCGGAATCACCGAATACAGCCCGCCGCGCTGGATGTTCGCAAGAAACCGATCGTTGGTGTCCTGCAGGTGTGCGTGCTGCCGCTCCAACACGTGCTCGTTCCACAGACTGGCCAGGATCGACGCGACGGCCGGCTTGCAGACTTCGCAGCCGTTTCCGGTACCGCACTCCCGCAGCACCTCGGCAAACGTCTTCAGACGCTTCACCTTGATGACCGCAAACAGTTCCTGGCGCGTCAGCGCGAAGTGCTCGCACAACCCCGCCGCAACGGTTCGCCCCTGTGCCTGCAGTTCCTGCTTCAACAGCGACTGCAAAAGCGGGACGCAACCACCGCACCCCGTTCCCGCACGCGTGCAGCGCTTCAACGACTCCAGGTCGGAGACCTCGCCAGAGGCGACCGCCGCGTGTACGTCGCGAGCACGGACGCTGTTGCAGGTGCAGACCAGGACTTCGTCGCCCGGCGCCTCGTCCGCGGCCGCCGTGCCGGCTCCGCACGGTCCCACCAGCAGCTCGGTCCAGGGCCGCTCCACCGGCGCGTCCGATCGCACCAGCGACAGCAGCGTGGGATAGTCGTCGGCACGGCCCACCAGAACGCCGCCCAGCAATCGGCGGCCGGGCACGTCCACCACCAGCTTGCGATAAACGCCCTCCACCGGATCGTTCAGCACGAGTTCGCGAATCGGCCCCCCGTCATCCACAGCTCGCTCGTCCGCGGCGGCGCCCTGCGCATCGGCGCCGTGCCGCCGCGCCGTCACCGAGCCGGCGATCCGGCCGAAACTGGCCACATCGACGCCCAGCAACTTCAGCTTGGTGGACAGATCGTCGCCCTCGAAACGAGCGGTTTCTCCGCACAGGTGTCGGACCGCGACCTCCGCCATGCGGTATCCCGGAGCGACCAGGCCGTAGATCACGCCGCGGTGACAGGCGACCTCGCCGATCGCATAGATTTCCGGGTCCGACGTCTGCATCTGATCGTTGACCACCACACCGCCGCGTGACGACACTTCCAGCCCCGCTTCCCGCGCCAGCTCGTCCCGCGGCCGCACGCCGCAGGAAAAGATCACCAATTCGGCCGACACGGTCGTCCCGTCGCCCAGCCTCACGCCCTCGACGGCCCCGCGGCCGACGATTTCCTCGGTCGTCACGCCCACGTGCACATGCACTCCCAGGCGATCGATCAGCCGTTGCAGCATGGCACCGCCGTCCGCGTCGAGCTGCCGAGGCATGAGCCATCCGGAGCGCTCGATGACATGCGTCTCCAGCCCCAGGTCCAGCATCGCCTTCGCTGCCTCCAGCCCCAGCAGACCGCCGCCGATCACCACCGCCCGCCGCGCGTATTTCGAGTACGCGATGATCCGCTCCAGGTCGTCGATCGTGCGGTACACGAACACGCCGCGTTTCTCGCGGCCCGGAACCGGTGGTACGAACGGATACGAACCAGTCGCCAGTACGACTTTGTCGTACGGGATCTCCTTGCCCTTGTCCGAATGAACGACACGTCGCCGGCGATCGACCGCAGCCGCGCGTTCCCCCAGGTACAGCTCGACGCGATGCTCCCGATACCAGTCCATCCGCTGCAGCAGCAGCTTCTCCGCGTTGCGATGGGCAAAGAACTGCGTCAGCCCCACACGGTCGTACGCCGCCCGCGGTTCTTCGCAGAATGTGACCAGGCGAAACCGCCCATCCCCGTTCCGCTCCACCAGCAGCTCACAGAACCGCTGGCCGACCATGCCATTGCCGATCACCACGACCGTCTGCGTCCGCAGGGCACCGCCGACCGCCGCAGACGCCTCCTGCGGGGTCTCCGTCGCCGTGGGCCGGTCGTGTCCCACGGCCGATTCGCGGTTCTTCCGACGTGCTTCGCGCACAGAGCGTGCCATGATCCGCCTCCGGATTCGCTGACTCCGAACCTCGCCAATCCGCCCTCGATCGCTCGTCGCCGCCACGCAACACCTCACGCGGCGGCACCGGCGGCTTCCATGTGGGCATTCGTTCCGTCCGCCGCTCCCGCAGTCAGACGGTCCAGCGATACGGTCAGCGCCAGGAACGAAGCCGCCGTGACCAGCATCCCCAGTACGAACAGCGCGGTTGGCCAGGACAGATCTCCGCGGAACAGGAAACCTGCGGCAACCGCTCCGGCATTTCCGCCGGCTCCGACGATTCCCGACACCGTCCCCAGCGCCCGGCGATCGACGAACGGCACCACGGCGAACGTCGCCCCCTCGGACATCTGCACGAACAGCGAAAACCCAAGAAGCACCACCACCGCCGCCCACAACACACCCATCTGCGAGAACAGCATCAGCGCCAGACCTTCGCCGAACAAAGCCGCGAACAGCCACCACACCCGTGCCGGCAACCCCCACCGCCGCGCCAGCCGATCGCTGATCCAGCCTCCCAGCGTCCGCGCGAACAGGTTCATCAGACCGAACAGGGCCGCCAGCATCCCCGCCGTCTTTACCGCCGCCGTCGCCTCCATGGCTTCGAATTCCGGGAAGTAGTCCACGAAGTACAACGCGGCGACGTTGTTGATGGTCAGCTCGATGCCGAAGCAGGCGCCGTAAACGACGAACAGCGCCAGCACACGGGGAGCACGAACCACACTCCAGAACGACGGCCCCGCCTCTGCCTCATGGCGACCAGACGCGTCCAGATCACCCTCCGGCGTGTCCTGTGTCAGCAGGTAGTAGGCCACACCGGTCACGGCGCACGCCGCCCCGGCCAGCAGCATCGCCACCCGCCACGCCGCCGACTCGCTCAGGCCGCACGTTCCCACCAGCGCCGCGAAGATCAGCGGCATGAACAGTTGCGTGACGCCACCACCCAGATTGCCCCAACCTGCGGTGGTCGCGTTGGCCGTCCCCACACAGTTCGAGGCGAACATGAGGGAGGTGTGATACTGGGTGATCACGAACGACGCCCCGATGGCTCCAATCAGCACCCGGCAAATCAGGAACGACGTGAAGTTCCAGCTCAACCCGACGGCCATCACGGGAACGGCTCCCAGCACCAACAGCACGCTGTAGGTCCGCCGCGGTCCGAACCGATCGCACAATCGGCCAATCCCCAGCCGCGCCAGCACCGTGATCGCCACCGAACCGATGATGCACCATCCGACCTGCTGCGGGGTCAGCCCCATCTCACGCCGTACGATCGGCATCAACGGAGCCAGACCGAACCACGCGAAGAAGCACAGAAAAAACGCCACCCACGACATGTGGAACGCCCGCATCGGCGGTGAGCGAAAATCGAGCAGTCGAATCTCCGTCGCCTTGCCACTCATTCGTTCGCAACTCCCGTTTGTCTTTCCCGGCTCGCGCCGGCGGTTCATGCGGTGGACTTCCCGAATCATCGCGTCTGGCCTCCCGCGGCTGGGTTTCCGACGCCCGGCGCGTGCCCCGACGCCGCACGGCCCGGCGCACACCGGAAGCGGCTCCCGCAGATCGGCCGGTCGGAACGACATCCCCGGCGCACGGCCGCGCCCGTCGGCGCGGACCGATGGCGTCTGCAAACGCCGGAGAACGTCGCGAAATCAGCGCGTGGGATGCGTGGGAGAAATGCGAGCGCGGGATGGCATGCCAAGATCCCTCGTCCCTGAGGCCGTGTCGCTGGCGCTGCGACCGCGGCTCTCGGCATGAGCGCTGGGAGGGTTCATCGAGGTGGAATTGCAATCCGCGTGCCGGACGGCTGGCCGTTTCGAACCCAATGCCCGGTTGGCGCGCAATCCGTGCTAGATCGAAGGCTTGTTGCCTCTCCC
>RFHO01000267.1 GCA_003696385.1 Planctomycetota bacterium
ACGTCCATGAGCTGAACTTCGTCCATGACCCAAAGCGCGTCCTGGTTCAGCAGGGCGTATTCCATGGGCCAGCGGGCGCGGGCGGAGGCATAGCCGCGGTTGAGGGCTCGCGAGAGCAGCATGTCCTGCGTGCCGATCAGGACCGCCGGTCGTTCGGGGTGAAGCCACCAGCGGTCGGTGTCTTCGCCGCCCATCAGGATGTGGACGCGTGGGCGATCGGCTTCGGCAATACCTTCCGAGTTGGCCCAGCGGTCGATCACCTGGCGGCACCGTGCGGCCGTCTGCTCCACCAGCACGCGCATCGGCAGACACCACACCAGTCGCCGCGGCCATGCGCTCCGTCGCCGTGCGACCGCGTGAAACAGCCACGCGGCTAGGACGCCTTCGGTCTTTCCCATGCCGGGGGGAATGCGGATCAGGCGATTGTCGCAGTCGTCTGCGGCTGCGAGGTGTTCCTGCCACGCATGCGGCTGCCAAGAGAGCAGATTCGCAAAGAACTTTGAGTAGTGTTCTGGTCGACTCATCGATTCACCGATCTTCGTTGTCACCAGTCTCTTTAATGCTGGCAGTCGGTCCGCGCCCACGGATCTCTGAACGCCTGTCACTTAGGTCGCGTTTGACAGGACGATTGCGTTTCGAGGACGGCACCATTCTATGTTTTTCGGGACGCAACTTCTTTGCCTTGCGCAAGTTCATTGCGGTCCAGAGAATCGCGAATTCGTCACCGCAGCCGCACACAGCCCGGGCTGCGTCCACGAACTCCGTGCGCAGTATGGGATCGCAAACCATGCGATCGACGGAGCAATCGTACTCGCGCCGGAACGTCGCCCAAAGATCTTGGATCACAGACTTGTCGACGTCGTCCATTTGGGGAGTCCTCATAGCATCACTTCCTCCCGTGCGTGCTCAACACGATCCCGCGCAGACGCTCGATCGCGCGACGTAATCGGGTGTAGACGGTCTTCACCGGCACCCCGACCAATTTGGCGATCTCAGCCGGCGGCAGGTCTTTGAAGAATCTCAACTCGACCACCTGGCGATAATTGGGGGAAAGTTTCCGCAACGCGCTGCGAATGACGGCGATCTGTTCCCGCCGAGCCACCGCTTCCGGTGGATCTGGTGCCAAGTCTGCAATGTCACACTGCGTCAGATCGCGTGGAATCAGCCGCTGCAAGTCGCGCTGGCGTTTCCGATATTGATCCTTCACTCGAAGGTGAGCGCGAGCTTCGAAGTGCTCCAAACCGAAACAGTGCGTTTCAAGGAATGCATCATGAACGGCGTCAACGCCCCCGTTCGGGGACAGACGCCGTGCCCGGTCACAAAGCCGCTGGTACCGTCGAACGTCTAGGTCCACCGAAAACCTCCTTATCCACGGGAAAGCTGCGTGCGCAACTTGTCAGCGTCATACAGAAGACGTCGCACACCCGCACGATTCTTCAGTTTTCTTCCCGCGGAGCGATAAGCGTTGCCAAGCATGCAAGCCCATGGTACCATCGGATCGACCCCAGTCAATGGGAACTGCCGCGGCCCAATTGAAGCTCTTCCCGCGGCGCGATCTTCGGGTTGCGCGGAGCGCCCATCCGCAGTCGAGTCTTCTCGACTGCGGCCCCATTTTGCCCGCCAAACGCCCGCTCCAAGCGTCCCCGATTAGTTCGGACGCATTTTTGTTCTGATATTCTGACAAAAGGCGTTCGTGGGTACCCGAAGGGCGCGGCTGCCCGGGTGCGTGACGGCTTCGGTCGGGCGCCTGCGGGCGGACGCAATGCGCCCGGTCTGCGTCCCGAGCCGTCGAGTGAACTGAATGGTCTTCAGGCCGCCGGTGGCGCGGTCTGTGTACTGCGACGCGTTCGGTGGAGGACGGCAGAGTCCGGGATACCGATCGGCGAGCGGAGTGTGGATCGCGAGTGTGAGGACAAGACCGTGTATCGACCGAAATCGCTCGAGGAGATTCCGCGGCTGGATGCGGCTGTGTTGCAGAGGCTGGCGCAGTACGACACGCCGACGGTCTGCAACGTGGTGGAGCTGTGGGACCTGCGTCCGCGGAGCAGCGGCTACATGGACGCACGGATCCGTGCGTGTTTTCCGGAGATGCCGCCGATGGTGGGATACGCGCTGACGTGCACGTTCCGCAGTGCGGCTCCGCCCGTGAAAGGGGGAGCGTATTCGGGGCTTGCGGATCAGTTACGGGCTTTCGAGCAGATGCCGGGGCCGCCGGTGATGGTGTTCCAGGATCTGGACGATCCGCCGGCGGCGGCGACGTTCGGGGAAGTGATGTGTTCGACGTACCAGCGGTTCGGGGCTCGAGGATTGGTCACTTCGGGGGCGGGCCGCGACCTGGAGCAGGTGCGGGCGCTGGGGTTCCCGGTGTTCACTTCGGGAGCGCTGTGCGCGCACGGCTACTGTCATTTTCTGGATGTGAACGTGCCGGTCCGGGTCGGCGGTGTGACGGTGTATCCGGGGGATCTGTTGCACGGGGACTGCAATGGCGTGACGACGATTCCTCACGAAATCGCCAGCGAGGTCCCGGATGCATGCGAAGAGCTGATCGCCGCCGAGCGGATCGTGCTGGACTACCTGCGTGGGGAGCAGGTGACGATTTCCGGCTACGAAGAGGCTCGGGCGGCGCACGCGGAAGCGATCCGGCGTCTGCAGCGGCGACTGACCGGGCGTTGACGTCCGGGGGTTTCATTGCGGCGGCGCGGGGAGCGGTGGCGGAGCCGGCTCGGCCGGTCCGCGGCGGTGGTTGGCCAGAGCGCGTTTGAAGACGCGGACGAAGGTTTCATCAACCACCCCGCTTTCGTGCCCGAGGCCATCGTCCGGGGTGGGTAGTCCGTGCGCGGCGCGGAAGGCGTCGACAGCCCGAGCGGTGGCGCGGTCGAAGTCGGGGAAGTCCTCGCGGCGGATCAGTTCGGCCAGAGGATGGCCCTGCGTGTCCAGATACCCCAGCTCGGCCAGACCGGCCTTCAGTTCGACGACGTCCCTGCCGCGTTGCCAGACGAGCGTGCGGTGGCCGAGGCGTTGAAAGATCGCATCGTACTGGCGGCGGAGTTCGCGGACCGGCGTGGGATGCTCGGCGACATGCAGCGACAGCCACGGTTGCCGGCCGTAGAAGCTCCGTTCGGGATGGGCGACGACCAGGGCCGCGGACTGCTTGCGTCCGCTGCGTTTGTCGCCGCCGACCCGCTGCCCGGCTTGGAGTGCAAGCAACAGGCGATCGGCGAGGGGAAAGCCGCTGCCTTCGGTCGAACGGAAGGAGGCTTCCACGGCATCGAGTACTTCCGGGCCGACCAGGAGGTTGCCCTGGACGGTGTAGTTCGGGCCGATGCGGTGTGCGGCAAACGGGAGGCAGGCGTCGCCGGTGAAGGCGGCGGTGCGGCCGTCGGCGGAGACGATGCCCAGTTGGCGGTGTTCCCGCTGGCGGTCGTCGGCCAGCAGCGTGTCGATGACCTGCTGCGGAGGAGTGCCCCGTTCGAGCAGTTCAAGGGCACGGGGGCCATATTCGACACGGACCAGTGCCTGCGTGGAAACGGCTCCCACGCCGACCTTCACAAACGGGCACAACCGTCCGACCTGGGTGACGCGTGTGGTGACGGCGACCCCCAGTTCGCCGGTTTGCGGATCACGGGCGCAGATCGAAAACGTGGTCGCCGGGACGTCTTCGCGGCCGCCGTGGTCAGGATTCGGCGAGTGTGGTCGGAATGCAGCCGAGAGGGCCGGTGGCTGCTGCGGGGGATCCGGTTCGCGAGCGGGGCGATTGGCGGCTGGTGTCGGGGGGCCGTGTGGATCAGTCGTTGCGATCGACCGGTCGCGGTCTCGCCCGACCGCAAGAATGCCCACGGTGGCTGCCAGAACGACGGCACTGGCGAGACGCCAGAGCAGGAGGGGCTCGGTCCGGCGATCCATGGAAATGCCATTCGGCAGGAGGACAAGCTGGGGCGACTCGGTACCGTACACCGCGAACACGACCCGCTCCAATCCGTCGTCCCCGGTGCAATGCGGGTGAGGATCCGGGCCGCGGGACGCGGGTCACTCGCGGTGGTCCGCCGAGCCGGCCGTCTGCGTGGCAGACCGGGGGCCCGAAATCGATCGCACGGGGCGGACTGTGCTTCGCAGCCACGGGCCGGTCGCGGCCGCCGCGTGTCGTCTGTCGGCCGCGGTGCTTATGGTTCGTTGTCCCGTCGCTGTTCGCTCTGCTGAAGGAATTCCCAGGCCAGCCGTTCCTCTTCGGACATCTCGTCGAGGTTCACCGTGCGAGGGGCCGGTCGCGGTCGCGGCGGTTCGCTCGGCGCGGACCGGCTGGGGCGGCTGGGGCGGCTGGGGCGGCGTCGCTCCAGGCCTGCTTTTTCGAGCAGGGAGCGGGAGAACGGGTCTTCTTCGACTTCCGGAGGCGGCGCGTCGCTCTGCGGCGTGTACTGGATTTCGTACTTGTGCCGGGCAATGGAAAGGATGTCGCCGGGGAGCAACCATTTCTGGTCGCACCGCACTCCGTTGACCTTGATGCCGTTGCGGCTGTTGAGGTCGCGGACGAACCAGTAGCCGTCCTTGAACTCCAGCTCGCAGTGATGCGACGAGACGTTGGGGAACCGCAGGGCGATGTCGCATTGGCTGCGGCGTCCCACCAGCAGCTTGGGCTTCAGCAGCGGAATCGGATCACCACCGCCGCAGGGGACCAGTTGACCGAGCATCTGTTGCGTTCCTTCGAGCGTATCGAACATCTCCTTGCCCCCAGGAGAACCTGCGGCCCGCAGTCGATTTCTATCGAACGATTGACGCTTTGTCGGGGTGCATGGTTTGCGCACCCGAACGTGCCGGTACGGTGGCCGGCAGCGGTCTGTGATGCCCTTCCGTGCACGGGACGGGCGGATGGTGCCGGGCGCCTGCATGCGGTCCGCGGGGACCGAACGTCGGCCGGCGGCCCCGGCTGTCGTTTTGTGGTGGCGCTACGCGTTGATCGTGCCCAGTGTTGGATTGCGTTGCGGGAACGAACGCCGATTGCGGACGTGCTGGCATGATTGTAGGGGATCGCAATGGCTTTCGCACGCGAATGGCCCGACCCGCGGTGTCGGCGGGTCACCGGCGCAGGGAGAGATCAGCCGGGGACTGCGAAAGCACGGCACGCCCGCTGGGCTCGACGACCCGGAACTGGAACTGATAGCGCTGCGCCCAGTCCTGTGTCTGTTCGTTCTGGCAGATTTTCAGCAGGATGGTGTTCTTTCCTTTTCGCAGCGTGGCGGGGACGCGGTATTGATCCATCCGGGTGCCGCGGTGGTACTCTTCGCGGCCGAACAGCAGTTTGCCGTTCAGCCACAGTTTCCAGGCGTTGGGTGTCGCAAGTCGGAATTCGACGGTCTGTTCCCGCGGGCTGTAAAACTCGGTGTAGGCATACATCACCGAGCCCTTGTAGTTGCGGAACAACTTGGTGATGTCGATCAGCCCGTAGGGATCGTCGGTCCGCACGGGAGTCCACTTGACGGGCCCGAGTTGGCCGTTGAGCGTGGCGTTCAGGTCGACCTGTCGTTCGGGCGGGTATTCGGCTGCGAAGCCGACGCCGCCGCGATTGTCGAACGGGCCGATCATGTACCACTGAGTGATGAAGCCGAAGTGGCGTTGCAGGTCGACGGTGCGGCCCAGTGGCTCGAGGCGTTTGACCAGCGCCTCCACCTGGTCGCGGTCGGTGGCGGCCTGCAGCGCTTTCTCGAGCAATTCCCGGGCTTCGTCGGTCTGGTCGGCCTGCAGGGCCGCATCGGCCTGCTTGATCAAGCGGGCGACGGCGTCGCGGCGGAATTCCGGAGCGGGATCGTCGATCATTCCGGGGATCAGTCGTTCGCGGGCCGACGGATCCACGCGGAGAAGCAGCTCATAGGCCAGACGTCTTGCCCGCGGATGGTTCGCACGGTCGGTGACGAACTTTTCCAGCCACTGTTTGGGGAGCGGCCGTTTTTCGCGGAACGCCTTGTCGGCGATCGCCTCGGCCACACCCCGGAGCCAGTTGCGGGCCAGGTCGTTCGCGTCGTTCATGGCCTGCAGGACGTGGGGCAGAGCGTCGACGGATGCGGCGGAGAGTCGCCGGGCGGCGTCGGCGGCTTCACGGTTGCCACGGCCGAAACGGTCGACTTTGAGGATGGTGCCAATGGCCTGCCGGACGTCGTCCGAGCCGGTTCCCGCTGGGGAAGCATCGGCGGCGGTGACCACCGCCGGGCAGACGGTGCATGCGGCCAGTGTCAGCAGCCACACGGCACGCACCGCGGTGGACGAAAGGGTGGAGGACATTCGGGGGGTGTCTGTCGTCGGCAATTGCATCGCTTCGCTCCTGGTGTACGCGCCGAGTCGTGATCGGCGGGGTTCGTCGTGCCGCTCCGCTAGCGGTTTCGAGAGCGATCAGCGGGCGAGGGGGAGGCGTCGCAGGGCCGTTTCCGTGCGTTCCGCAAGAAATCCGACGACCCGGGGCGCCATCGCGTCGAAATACTCCCAGCAGTGGCCTCCGCGCGACGTTTCGAAGTCCTTTTCGAACGGAATTCCCGAAGACGCCAGTTTGCCGGCCAGACGTTCCACGCCGGGAAACCAGATGTCGTCCGCCGGATCGCAGGCGAGGAACTGGTCCGCCGGCCAGTTCAGTCCCTGAATCCGCAGCAACGCCGTTTCCTGCCGGGCTGCTTCGGCGTCGGGAAACATGCGGTCGATCGCCAGCCCCTGACCGTACAGCATGTGGAAGTCGATCGCCGGAGACAACGCAACGACGACCGGAAACTCGATCGGACGGCGGTAGGCCAGTTGCAGCACGCCCTGGCCGCCCATGCTGATGCCGAACAGTCCGATCGCCGGCGGGCGGATGTCCCAGCGTTCCGCGATCCACGGCACCACCGTCTGCTGCAGGTACGCCAGAGGTGTCTGTTCGCTGTGGAACTCATCGTACACGACGTCCAGCCACCAGCTCCGTCCTCCCGAAGGGCAGACGGCAAACAGCCCGTGCCGCTCCAGTTGGGCCGTGTAGGCCGGGCTGGCGTCGAGCGTCTTGCCACCATGGCCGTGCAGGTACAGGACGGCCCTTTGCGGTTCCGCGGCCCGGGTGGGCTCGAACACCGCGGCGGGTCGGCCGCCGATCGTTTCGGTCGTCCACGGCATGATGCGTTGTCTTTCGGTGATCGGTGTGTTCGATTGGCGAGGAGCGGATCCGCGTGTGCCCGACGACTGCCGGCGATGCACGGCCGCCGCGGTGTGCCGGCGGGCGACCGGGAGTCCGGTTTTGAGGCATGGTAGCGAGCGTCGTGCGGGATGGGGAGCGACCGTGACGCGGAGAGGGTTCGTTGCGGTGCGCCTTTCCGCCGCCGGCGGTTTCGGCCAGAATCCTGCGCAGGCCCGGTGTCGGGGAGAATCGTGCGGCGCGCGGGCGTGTCGTGAATCGGTGGGGACCGACGCGGTGGCGAGCGGGACGGTTTTTGAGTTTCTTGCTGCGGCGTCGGCGGGAGGATTGGAGCGTTGGTGATCACGATCGACGGTCCGGCGGGATCGGGCAAGAGCACGGTGGCGCGGCGGCTGGCGGAGCGTCTGGGATTCGACTTCCTGGACACCGGTGCCATGTACCGCGCCGTGGCGTTGGCGTGTCTGCGGCGGGGGGTGCCGCCGGAAGACGCCGAGGCCGCCGGAGGGGTGGCGCGGACGATCGTGCTGGACAACGTGGGGGACCGCTGGTTTCTGGACGGCCAAGACGTGACGGAAGCGATTCGTTCGGAAGAGGTCAGCCGCGCGGCGTCGATCGTGGCCGCGCATGCCGGTGTCCGCGAGGCACTGGTCGGACAGCAGCGGCGACTGGCCGAAGGGCGGAACCTAATCACCGAGGGACGCGATCAGGGGACGGTGGTGTTTCCCGACGCCCGCTGGAAGTTCTTTCTGACGGCCGACGAGGAGGAACGGGCGCGACGCCGGTACCGTGAGCTTGTGGCTCGTGGAAGGTCGATCGGGTTCGATGAGGTGCGCGAGCAGTTGAGGCAACGCGATGAACGCGATCGTCGGCGGGCGATCGGACCGTTGCGGCCGGCCGACGATGCGATCGTCGTCGACACGACCGGCAAGTCCGTCGACCAGGTGGTGGCGGAACTGCTGGCACGCGTGCGTGGCGAACGCACGGAAGACGGCGGTGAAGAGTGAGACGCCCGGACGTGGCGATGGGAGCGGCGGTGTACGGAGCCGCCGTCGGTCGCGACCCGGACGGGCCGCGGCGGTGTTGAATCATGAGGCGATTTGCGGGGAAGGAACGATGCCTCGGGTGTCCGAGATCGTCGAGTGGCTGGGGCGGCGGATGCCGTTGGAGCTGGGCGAAGAGTGGGACAATGTGGGGCTGCTGTTGGGCGATCCGGCGGCCGAAGTGCGATCGGTGATGACCTGTCTGACACTGACTTTGGACGTGGTGGACGAAGCGATCGAACGCGGCGTGCAGTTGGTGGTCACGCACCATCCGATTCTGTTTCGTCCGGCGCAGAAGCTGACGACCGACTCGGTGGACGGGGCGATCGTGTGGCGGTTGGCCGGGCAGGGCGTGGCGGTTTTCAGTCCGCATACGGCATACGACAGCGCCGCTGCCGGGATCAACCAGCAGTTGGCCGAAGCGCTGGGGTTGAAGTCGATCGACGCGTTGCGGCCGATCGAGGGGGGCGACGACGCCGCGGGCCGGTGCGACAGGCCGGCGGAGGCGGCCGGTTCGGGTACCGCCGTCGAGGGTTCGGGCGGCAGCGTCGTCGGAGCCGGTCGGTGGGGTGAACTGGAGGTCACGGTGCGGCTCGGCGAGTTTCTGCAACGGGTTCGCGACGTTCTGGGAGTGCGCCACCTGCGGTTCGTGGGCGAGCCGGACCGGGTCGTGCGACGGGTGGCCGTGGCGTGCGGGGCCGGCGGAAGTTTTCTGGAAGACGCCGTCGCGTGCGGTTGCGACGTGATGCTGACGGGCGAAGCCTCGTTCCACACGTGCCTGGCGGCGCGGCACCGGAATCTCGCCCTGGTTCTGCCCGGGCACTATGCGAGCGAGCGGCCGGCAATGGAACGGTTGGCCGAACGCATCGGGCGGGCGTTCCCTGAGTTGACCGCGTGGGCGAGCGAGCGGGAGTGTGATCCGATTCAGTGGTTGTGCTGAACGTGGTCGGAGGAGCGGGTCAATTCGCACACCGGATGCGGTCTCTGGAAGCGAGGGTGGCAATGTGAAGGTCGGAGACCGGAGAGCAGATTGGCGGCCCGAGCCGTGCGTCGTCGCGTCGCGCGAGGCGGCCGGCGACCGACCGGGACGCCGCGGTCTGACGCTTCTGGAGGTTCTGCTGGCCACGGCACTGAGCGTGGTGCTGTTGGCAGCCCTGTACGCGGTGTTGCACCTGCAGTACCGCTACTGGACGCGGCTGGACGTCCGCACGCAGCAGACTCAGCTGACCCGCAGCCTGTACGTGATGCTGCAGGCGGATCTGCGCGGCTGCGTCTTTCGGCCGCCCGAACAGGAGGATTCCGGAATTTCCACTCCGGAGCCGTCCGAGGAGTCGGCCGAGGCCGGTGCGGGCGCGGAGGTCGGCGGCACCGTCGAGGACGAAGAAGTGGTGGTGGGCGTCAGCGATCCGTTGTCGGCGTGGGGGAGCGGCCTGACCGGGCTGGTCGGCACGGCGGACGTGCTGGTGCTGCAGACGGCGCAGACGGAATCTGCCTACGGCGGTGCGTCGGAGGGCGCGGACGAGTTCGACGCACTGGCGGCGGAACTGGGGCTGGATGCGGCGGCGGGACTGCCCGAGTCTCCGACACTGCGGGCGGTGGCGTATTGCACCGGGGACTCGCCCGGCGGAGCGGAGTTCGTTCAGTCGCTGCTCGACGGCGGAGCGACGGTCGTGGGAGAAGACGCCGGCCTGGCCGATCTGGGACCGCTGCCGGGGCTCTACCGCGTCAGTGCACCGTTTTCGGTCTGGGAGAACTC
>RFHO01000268.1 GCA_003696385.1 Planctomycetota bacterium
GGCCCGCGGTGGGCCGTTTCAGCCGAGCGGGCAGCCTGACCCACGGGCGGACGGCTTCTTCCGAATCGTCTCGGCCGTCGTTGGACGGCGGCAATGGCGCGTCGACGTCACAGGGCCGCTTGGGCCATTTTTTTCTTTGGGCACGAATGCGATGGAACCGGAAAAACGCATCACGTTCGTCGTGCTGTGGGTGGTGTTGTTCGTCGGCTGGATGGCCGTCGGACCACGATTGTTTCCGAACCTGTTCCCGCAGCCTCCCAAGCCGGGAAGGCAGGCGGCGCAGCAGGCACCGGCAGGTGAAAACGGCGACGGAAAGGTACCAAACGCGGACGCCGGCGAAGGGCCCGAAGCGGCCACGGAAGTCGCGCGGGTGGAACCCCCGCGACAGCCTGAGCAGGGACGGGCGTCAGAGGAGGACGCCGCGCCGCCGACGGAGTCACTCACCGTTCCCCGGCATCCACGGCGGTCGGTCATTCTGGGCTCTCCGGATCCCGACAGCGGCTATTTTCTGCACGTGCGGCTGTCCACACGCGGCGCGGCGGTGGAATGGGTGGAGCTGAACGACCCGCGGTACGAGGTGCTCGAACCCCCCGAAGATGCCGATCCCGTCCCGCAGGTGAAAATCGTCGGCAATCACCTGTTGGATGCCCACGGCAGGCCGCGGGTGCCGGATGCCACGGTGCCTCTGTCGTTCGAAACGGACAGTGATGCGATCGATGCGCTGCTGCAGAAGGTCGACCGCACCGTAAGTCTCCGCACGCTCGATTGGGACGTGGAAAAGGTCGAGAAAGACGACGCCGGGAACAACACCGCGGTGACGTTCGGCATCCGTTCACCGGATGGACAGCTTCACCTGCGAAAAACGTATCGGCTCACGCGGAAGCTCGCGCAAGGTGTGCCTCAGCGGACGCTACGGGACACGGATCCGGAGGGCTACCTGCTGCACGTCACGTTGTCGGTGACCAACGAAGGCGAGGCGCCGACGGCGCTGCGCTACCGACTCCGCGGCCCGGTCGGCGTGCTGCTGGAAAACGCCGAAAACACCTACAAGTACCGCGATCTGAAGGCGGCGTTTCTGACCGCCGATGGCGAGCTGGAAGTGGCCGACGTGCTGCACGCCGGCAGCCTGATCAAGGCCTTCGACAAAGGCGAAGTCATCGACCTGCATGCCGAGGGGCGGCGGTTCTTCTTCGCCGATATCGACGTCCAGTACTTCACCGCGGCCGTCTTTCCCACTCACGAGAACGCCACCCACGAGGAAGGCTATTGGGAGAAGGTCGAACCGGTCGTCGTACAGCGGCATCCGAAACCCGAGCGGTCGGACATTTCCTTCTGGGCGTACGCGCACGCGATCGACGTCCCGCCGGGGAAAACGGTCGATCACACGTATCGCGTGTTCCTGGGGCCGAAACGTTCCGAATTGATTGCCGCGCTGAATGCCCAGCCGATCCTGGATTTCTCCACCTGGTTCGGAATCGGATACATCGGGCGGGGGCTGACGTGGCTGCTGACGCAGTTGCATGAGCTGGGCATCCCCTATGGCATCGCCATCGTGTTGATGACGCTGATGGTCCGCGGATGCATGTTTCCGTTGTCGAAAAAGCAGGCCATCGGCGCAGCCCGTATGAAGGAGTTGCAGCCCAAGCTGCAGGCACTGAAGGAAAAATACGGGCACGACCGCGAACGGTTCGCCCGCGAACAGCTCAAGCTGTTCCAGGAACACAACTACAACCCGCTTTCCGGATGTCTGCCCGTGCTGTTGCAGATGCCGATCTTTTTCGGGTTGTACCAGGCGCTGCGCTACTCGGTGGACCTGCGGGGAGCGCCGTTCCTGTGGATCGACAACCTGGCGGCTCCGGATGAGCTGTTTCCGCTGCCGTTCCGCGTTCCGGTTCTGGGCTGGACGACGTTCAATCTGCTGCCCGTGCTGACGATCGCCCTGTTCATCGCGCAGCAGAAAATGTTCATGCCGCCGCCGACCGACGAGCAGACCCGCATGCAGATGAAGATGATGAACTTCATGATGATCTTCATGGGGGTGATGTTCTACCGCGTGCCGGCGGGCTTGTGCGTGTATTTCATCGCCAGCAGTCTGTGGAGCATGGCCGAGCGCAAGCTGTTGGACAAATACAAGTCGCCGACGCAGCCCTCCGGCACGTCTTCGAAGACGGCGGCCGCTTCGGGATCGGAACCTGCGGCGAAGAAAGAGGGATTCTTCGAGCGGCTGCAGAAGCGTCTGGAAGAACTCAGCGCCCCGGAGATTCAGCAGCAGGTCCGCGAAGGCGATCAGAAGAAAAAGAAGCGGCGCTCACGCAGCGGCCGCTGAACCGCGCTGCGCCGACGGAACGGGCGCCATTCGATGCCGGCGCACATTCGCACTGCGTCCTGCGGTCACAAAGGGCGCTGTTTCGTGCGGGGTGGCCGCAGCTGCGGCCGGGCGTTCACAGCGGCGCACGACGGCCCGGATGCGTCGGGCGGATCGGCTCGGCGCTGCAACCGCCCGCCGTGGGAAGCACTTTCCCGGGACTGCACAAACCCCGCGGATCGAACGCCTCGCGGATCGATCGCATGACGGCCAAGCCGGAATCCCCGAACATCCGCGGCATGAAGTCGAGCTTCTCCACGCCGATGCCGTGTTCTCCGGTAACGCTGCCGCCCAGCTCCAGGCACTTCCCGAGGATTTCCGCTCCCGCCTGCAACACGCGGCGGACCTGCGTGCCGTCGCGCTCGTCGAACAACAGGATCGGATGAATGTTCCCGTCCCCGGCGTGGAACACATTGACGATACGCAGGCCGAACCGTTTCCCCACGTCATAGATGAACCGCAGGATCTCGGGCAGCTTCGTCCGCGGAACGACACCGTCCTGGGTGCAATAGCTGGGGCTCAGACGGCCGATCGCGCCAAAGGCCTGCTTGCGGCATTTCCAGAGCAGTTGCCGCTCCCGTTCCGAATGCGCACGCCGCACTTCCCGAGCGTGGTGATCGCGGCAGATCGCCTCGATCCGGCCGGCTTCCTCGTCGACGCAGACTTCCAGCCCGTCCACCTCGATCAGCAGTACGGCTCCGGCATCCAGCGGAAAGCCGAACCGGAAAGCCGCTTCGACGGCTTCGATGATTCCCTGATCCATCATCTCCAGCGCAGCGGGGATGATCCCCGCGCCGATGATGTGGCTGATGGCGCGGGTGGCGTCGTCGACCGTGTCGAAAACCGCCAGCAATGTTCGGTGTGCCTGGGGGTCGCGAGTGATCCGCACCCAGATTCGCGTGGCGATGCCCAGCGTGCCTTCGCTGCCGACAAGCAGGCCGGTCAGGTCGTAACCGGCCGCGTCTTCGCAGGGCCCGCCGAACTGCGTCACCGTGCCGTCCGGAAGCACCACCTCCAGGCCCAGTACGTGGTTGGTGGTCACGCCGTACTTCAGCGTGTGGGGGCCGCCCGAATTGGTGGCCACATTGCCGCCGATCGTACACGCTCCCTGGCTGGACGGATCCGGCGCGTAGTGGAACCCCGTGCCGGCGAGGTAACGGGTCAGATGCAGGTTGACGACACCCGGTTGTACGACCGCATAGCGATCACGCAGACTCACTTCGAGGATGCGGTTCATGTGCGTCAGTGCGACCATCACTCCACCGCCGACCGGCAGGCAACCGCCCGCGAGGCTCGTCCCGGCACCGCGCGGCACGAAAGGCACGTCGTGTTCCAGACAACAGCGGACCACCGCCGCGACTTCTTCGGTGGACTGTGGGAACACAACCACGTCCGGAGCCTTCTTCTCGACGGTGTAGCCGTCGCATTCGTAAACCAGCAGCTCCTCCGGATCGAAGAGGATCCGCTCGGCGCCGACGATGCCCCGGAGTTGGGCGACCAACGGCGATGCGGCCGCCGTCGCCGCCCGGTTGCGTCGGCCTTTGTCGCTGCGGCGCTCGCGCGGCCGGTGCGCGGTGCGCTCTGTGGCGGAAACGCCCTGTGCTTCGGCCCCGTCGGGAACCGGCGCGGCCACGGACGCGTTGCCGGCGGCGGATTTCCGTGTCCGTTCGAATTCATCGAAATCGGGGGAACCATTCATCGTCGTTCAGATCCATCGCAAGAGGCCCGGATGCGGCCGAGCGGTCACGCGCCGACCGAGACCATGGGGCGTTCGATTGTATCGCAGCCGCCGCCCGAAGTGGGAACGCGTCGGCCGGTCCGATAGCCGCCGGAGGGTTTTCTGCTATGCTAGCAGCGCGCGGAGACGTGCGCCATCGATGGGGCCGTCTGCGGTGCGGCGGTCGGATGCACCAGAACGTGTGTTGCTCGATCCCCCACCATCGGCGGAGGCCGGACGGTCGGCGCTTCGCCCTGACGAACCTTCGTCTGTGGATGCCATTTTCCGCGCGGCGGTCGCGTGGACCGCGCCGAATGCGTCGACATCCGTCGGATGGGCCGCCGCAGATCGGCGGTGTCGCCGGACGTTTCTCGAAGCAATGACGGCAGCCCACTGCGTGGCGGGAGGAGACCAACGTGGACGTGCGTCGCGTGACGCAGCTTCGATTGGATTACGGCGAGGATCAGCCGCTGTGCTGGGATGCGCCGGCCGGACGGCATGTGGATCGCCACGTGGCTCCCGTGCCGCTGGCCGATCCGAAGGCCGAGACGCTGCGGGTGCTGCGTGCGCCACTGGAGTTTCCGCCGCTGGAACAAGCCGTGGTTCCGGGCGATCGGGTGGCGCTGGCGGTGGGGCCCCGCGTGCCGCAGGTTGAGTGCGTGTTGGCGGCGGTCTGGGAAGTGCTCAGCGGACGCGGCGTTCGTCCGGAGGACGTGATGGTGCTGCAGGCACGGGTCGGCACGCAGCGTCCGCAGGCGGATCTGCGTCTTGCGTTCCCGCGGGCGGTACGGCGGCGGGTACACGTTCGGACCTTCGACGCCCGACGCCATTCGCTGGAGACCGGGACCGTGACCTACCTGGCCTCGACGGTGGGCGGTGAGCGGATCTACCTGGCCCGGCCGCTGAACGATGCGGATGTGGTCATTCCGATCACCACCATGCGTTTCGATCCGCTGCTGGGATACCGCGGCGCGACGAGCGTGTTGTACCCGTGGTTGTCCACGGAGGACGCCGTACGGCGGCTGAGGGGACAGGGGCACCCCGAGCTTTCCCCGACCGACGGGCGTCCGCTGCGGGACCTGGTCGAGGAGGTGGGGTGGCTGCTGGGGGTTCAATTCGCCGTCCAGGTGGTGCCGGCAGGGCGAGGCGGAGTCGCCGGTGTGTTCGCCGGTGCGCCGGATGCCGTACAGCGGCGCGCGCTGGATGCTCTTCAGGAATTCTGGTTCGTCCGCCGCGAGCGTCGTGCAGCGACGGTCCTGGTGTCGGTGGACACGCCGCCGCAGACACAGACATGGGCCGACGTGGCCGCCGCGGCCTGGCTGGGGCGACAGCTCGTGCAACGCGGTGGGCGGATCGTCGTGCTGAGTGCGCTGAGCGCGGAACCCGAAGGCACGTTCGGCATACTGCAGAAAGCCGAAGAGCCGCACGATGTGTTGCCGGCGCTCCGCAAGGATCCGCCGACGGACGTGATCGAAGTCACGCAGCTCGTCGACGCCGTTCGATGGGCCCGCGTGTATCTGCTCAGCCGTTGCGAGCCCGATCTGGTGGACGATCTGTTTCTCGTTCCGCTCGAATCGCCGGAGGAAGTCCGCCGCCTGCTCGAACAGAGCACGTCGACGCTGTGCGTCGATGCAGCACCGTTCGCCTTTGGCCGGGTCGAGCGTTCGTGACGACTGGGCGGTGACACTCGCGACAGCCCCACCGGCGTTGGCGGACCGACTGCGTATGTCACGGCTTCCGGCGTGTGGTGCAACGGCGGGCGGTGCGGCACGTGGTGGCGGTTTGGCAAACGAAAAAACTGCGGCCGGACGCTTCCGACCGCAGTGGTGGTAGACGATGGACCGCCGGACGCCGCGACCTTTCAGAAATCGCTGATCGGATTGCCGTCCTTGATGGCCATGAGATATTCGAGGATCGAGTTGACGGCCCAGTCGGTGTTGTGATTGATGTTTTCACTGATGAAGTGCACCGAGCCGTCAGCGAACAGGAAGTGCACGCCGCCCTGATGATGGCTGAGGAACGCGCGGCGACAGGCGTTGTTTTCCGGGCAATTCAGTTTGCGCAAACCGCCGCCGTGAGCCGACGCCATGTTGCTGTTGGAGCCTCCGAAGCGTCCGTTGATGCCCCACAGCAGCCCGGCGTACGGGCGGTTGTTCGAACCGTCCGATTTCTCGTAGATGCGTTCGCCGACGAGCATCGTGTTGCTCGTGCCGTCCTTGATGTTGCGGAACGCGGTGCTGCTGTTGCGGAAGAAGGCGCCGTTGGCTCGGTGATTGCTCGAAGACGTCACGTTGCCGAACAGCGGTCGAACTTCGTTGCTGCTGTTGACGGCCACGTAATTGTTGGTGGCCCCGCGGACGTTCTTGTTGTTGATGGTGTCCCGGAAGCGGCGGTCGTTGACGTTGGCGTTCAGGTTCGGACCGTCGTCGGACGGACAGCGGAAGACGGGCAATGCCGCCTGAATGATCTGCAGTTTGGCCGGGTCCGCCAGTGCACGAACCATGTTCTTGTTCACGTTCACCTTGTCGTACGCCGGCCCCTGATCCAGAAACGGCATGATGAACGCCGTCCACGCCCAGTTCGCGACCCGGAAATGTCCGGGGATCGTGACGCCGTCCTCGGTCACGCTGCCGCTGTTTTTGTTTGTGTCCACGTATCCGGGGGGCAGCATCCGGTAATTGTCGTGGTAGTTGTGCAGAGCCAGGCCGATCTGCTTGAGGTTGTTCTTGCACTGCGA
>RFHO01000269.1 GCA_003696385.1 Planctomycetota bacterium
CCCGCTTTTCTCCGAGCGGTAGCAGGCCGACCAGTGCGCCGTCCGGGCTACGGACTTCGACCGCTCCCCAGCGACCGGTCCAGCCGTTGCGACTGGCCGCGGCATCCCCCCACGCGGCGTACCACTCGGGTGCGAACAACCGTTTTTCGGGCGGCACGTGCTCCAGCAGCTCCCGCCATTCGCGGCACAGCTCGGGCGAGGCTTCGCGAAAACGACAGGGCAATGTCATGACGGGCACCCCCCTTCAGTCTGTGGTGTCCCCGGCGTGTGAAGCCGGCACGCGGCAGCACGTCGCCGTGGCGAGACGTTCCCCATTTCCAGCGGCGGCCGCATCCGCCGTATTCGCGGCAGAGTGGTCACTGCCGGTGCCATCGGGCCGTTCGGCGCGACCTGTCGAAGCAAGCTCCGTTGCAGCAGGGCATGCCGGCGCGGGTCGGCAACCCGGCCGGAGATCGCCGCGTGTGGATGCCGCGGAGCCGTCGTCAGAAAGCCCCATCGATGCCTGCGACCGGTTCCAGACCTGCAGCGGTCCCTCGCCTTCCAGCAGGCTCCAGAAGACTTCCCCGTGGCGAAAGGCAGCGGCCACTTCGGGACGATTCGACGCGACCAGGAACGCCGTACGCCGCGGTTGGCAGAGGACACCGAACCGCCGCAGAGCTTCTTCGTAGACCGGGTTCCACACGCCCTGCAGGATGCTGATGCCGCGCTGCAGGGCGAACGCGTGCAGGCCCGCCAGCAGCGCATCCGCCCGCCGTTCGGTGGCGCCGAACTGGCTGACGCGGCCGATGCCGCTTTCCGTCTCGTGCAGGAGGAACCACCCCAGCGTCTCGTTCCGCCGATCACGCACTTCCACCGCGTGTGTCCGCACGATGTCGCGGTAGAGGAAGTCCAGCCGATCCCACAGATGCCCGCAGAGATCTGGCCCGTACACGGGCCGACCGGCCAGGCGGTCGAACGTCCGTTCGGCCAGTTCCGCCCACCGCGCCGGTTCGAGGGCGGCGAATGCGAAGCGATCGTCGTGCTGGCGGCCCCGCAAGCGCGCGCACGAACCAGCCACTCGCCGCAGCGCCTTCAGAGGCCAGCGTGCGGCCGGCCGGCCGGCCCACCGCTCCCCGAGCGACAGCAGCGAGCGGACCGGTGCCAGCGGACGCCACCAGTTCCAGCAGTACTTCGTGGCGACGAACCCGCCCAGCCGCAGCCACAGGTGCGTGGTGCTCGCATTCGCCAGGTCGGCCACGGCGAGCGCCGCGTGTTGCCGCAGATAGTGCCGCAGCAACTGGACGCCCAGCAGGCTCGAGCGCGCGGCCGGCGCCACGTACAGTTCGACACCGATCGCGGCAGTCAGGCGGTGCCCGTGAAGCTGCAGCGGCCGCCGAGCGATGCCGATCATGCCGCGGATCCGCCCCTCCGGATCGACCGCGACGAGTCCGGGGCTGTCGTTGCTTCCGTCCGCATCGGAAAAAAACAGCGCCGGCCACAGTCGTTCGAACACGATCCGCGCCCGGCGCACCGCGGACGCCGTACGCGGCCGGCCTTCCAGATGCAGCTCGGCCAGTGCCGGCAGGTCATCGACGTGCATCGGACGGATCGTGATCATCGCGGTGCTTTCGTGCGGTTTTTCTTGTTCTTCGTCGCTCGGATGCTTCGACGCCGGAGCGGTCCGCGTGTCGGCGGCCGACGGTCGGTCGCTCCGGCCGTCGATACGCCGCTTCAACGGGCGAACACGTAAACGAACAGGTAGAACGCCGTGAATGTGGCCCCGCTGGCGAGAATCAGTTGCGTCGCCGCGCGGCGGTTCCAGTACAGCAGCAGGCCACAGGGCCGCACGAGCATCGCGGCGTAGTTCAGGTACGCCGCGGCGAAACCCAGGATCATGAACGTGGGCACGACGTAGGTCCGCGAGAGCGTGAGGAGTCCGGTCGCCCAGCCGGCCGTCAGGGCGGCGGCGAAGGGCAGCATCCGTCGCATTTCCCGATGTCCCAGAGGTTGCGGCATCCGCCACAGCCGCCAGAAGCCGAGGGCGGCGAAGAAAAAACAGCCGAAAAACAGCGTCCCGCCGACGATCCCCAGCTCGACATAGGCGTGGATGAACGAGTTGTGTGCCACCAAGCCTGCATAATCGGCGTACATACCCTCGCCGATCCCGAACAGCAGATTCGGCGACTTGATGGCCTGAAAGCCGTCCCGCCACAGCAGCAGCCGCTCGTGCCCCGTGCCGCTGCTCAGGTCGATCTGTGTCTGCCGACTGGCGACCGCCGGCAGCATGGCCAGAGCCGCGACCGCTCCGGCGACCGCCCATTTCCCGCCCAGCCGCATCAACACGATCGTGCCGCCCGCCGCCAGCGCCGAGAGCAGTCCGCCGCGGGAGTGCGTGCACAGCAGTCCGCTGCCCAGCACGCACAGCGGCCCCAGCCAGAAGAATCGCAGCGGTCCGGTTTCCGGATCCGTCAGGAAGTAGGTGCACAACACGCCCGCGGCCACGATCAGCAGCGAAATGTCGTTGGGATCCTCGAACAGCCCGGTGCCTTTCATCCGCTCCACACGGAGTTCTTCGCCGGTGTACGTCCGCATGTCCGTGTGGTCCTTGATGTGCTTGATGAACTTGATGTCCATCCACTGCATGTAGTCCAGCACGCACAGCCCGACGGTGATCGTCGAAACCACGGCCACCACCAGCATCACGGCACGCATCCGCTTCGGCGTGTCCACCACCGCCACGAACAGCAGGTAGTACACCAGCGTCTTGGCGAACATCACGGTCGACGTCCGCAGGCCGTACAGGTACAGGTGCGACGCGTGGGAGGCCGCCACGGCGAACAGCATTCCCACCGCGCAGAGCGTGATCGGCTGCTGCTTCAGCGCCGGCCACTGCAGGTGGTACAGGATCGGCCGGTACGATGCGGCGACTGCCCCCAGGATCAGAAACTCATAGATCGGCAGTGCGGCCAGCTCTTCGATGATTTCTGCCGGGCGGATGATCAGCGTGGCGTTGACCAGCAGAAACAGCGCAAAGCCCAGCCGCGAAAGCGGCGTCCGCACGCCGGTTCCGTCGCTCCAGCCGCTCGAAGCGGCGATCGGTCGGGGGAACGCCGTAGCCGTGGACATCGCAGGGTGTGGTCTTCCGGATGAACGGGACGGACCGGCCGGTCGCGGCACGGTCCTCGTGGTTCCGTACGGACCGGCGGCCAATCGCGGCAGCGACCGCGCGCAGACCGACGCTCGGCGCGACACGGCCGCCACGCAAACATAGAATGCCGTTCGCGGCCGCGCGGCGGGAAAATGTTGCTCGGAGGCGACATCCCGCAGCTCCCTGGGAGGCTCAGCGTACGACGGGATCGCGCGGCCGTGTTGCGAAATGGCAACACGGTTTCCGGCCGGCGGGGCGCGGATCACCGCAGATTCCGCTCAGTCCTCGGGCGGGCGGATCGTTCGCAACCGTGGTGAGCGACGTCCCGGCGAGCTGGCGGTTTACGATCGGGAGTGACACAGCCCGCGATGTCCTGGCAGGCGGCGATAGCGGCTTTTTTCGGCAGTCCTCTGGGGCGGCGTGCGGTGCTCAGCCGTTTGCGTCGGCCGCGCGGGGGCACGGGAACGGCCTGCGCCGCGGAGACGCCGGAAGGCCCGCTGCCTCGTGGCGGAGCCGAACAGACCGATGAGCCGCGATTTCCCGCCGCGCTGGCGCGGTTCCTCCCGGGCGGGGCGTCCGACGCATGGCCGCGGCGGATCGCCATCCGACCCGTGCAACTCCGTGAGGGACTCAGGTGGCAATTCACGCTGCAATTCGACGATCACGACGTGCACGTGAACCTGCCGTCCGACGAAGCCCGGGA
>RFHO01000026.1 GCA_003696385.1 Planctomycetota bacterium
GGACCGTCGGTGAATGCGCCATCCATCAACGAATGGGATATTCAACACGAAATGAAAAGACGTTCGGACATCCGCAACGTGGCGATCATTGCACACGTCGACCACGGCAAAACGACGTTGGTCGACTGTCTGTTGCGTCAGAGTGGTCTGTTCCGTGAATCACAGTTGGAAGGAGATTGCATTCTCGATTCGAATGAGCTGGAACGTGAGCGGGGCATCACGATTCTGGCGAAAAACATCGCGCTGCCCTACCGCGGCGTGAAGATCAATATCATCGACACCCCTGGCCATGCCGACTTCGGCGGTGAAGTCGAGCGCGTGCTGCAGATGGCCGATGGAGCGCTGCTGGTCGTCGACGCGTTCGAGGGACCGCGGCCGCAGACACGGTTCGTCCTGCAAAAGGCGCTCGAACAGGGCCTGAAACCGCTCGTGGTCATCAACAAGATCGATCGACCGGACAGTCGGCCGCACGCCGTTCTGGACGAAACGTTCGATCTGCTGGTGGACCTTGGGGCAGACGACGACGCGCTGGACTTCCCGTACATCTTCGCCAGCGCGCGGGACGGCTATGCGTCGAGCGATCCGTCCGTACGGAGCGGCGACGTCCGGCCGCTGTTCGAAATGATCCTCGAGCACATTCCCGGGCCCGAGGCCGACGTCGAAGCCCCTCTGCAGATGCTTGTTTCCAACATCGAATGGTCCGAATACGTGGGTCGTGTGGCCGTCGGCCGAATCAGGCGCGGGCGAGTCCGGCCGCAACAACGCGTGCTCATCTGCCAGCGGGGTGGGCACCGGGTTCCGGCGGAGGTAACGGCCGTGCAGGTATTCGACAAGCTGGGACGGGCGGACGTGGATGGGGCCGAGGCCGGCGACATCGTCGCCCTCGTGGGTCTTCCGGATCCGCAGATCGGAGACACGGTGACCGACATCGAACAGCCGGTGGCTTTGCCGCGTCCGCGGATCGACGAGCCCACTCTGTCGATGCTGTTCACCATCAACTCGTCGCCGTTCGCCGGCCGTGAGGGCAAGTACGTCACCAGCCGCCAGTTGCGTGGGCGGCTGATGCGGGAACTGCAATCGAACGTCGCGCTTCGCGTGGAAGAAGGCGAGGCTCAGGACACGTTCATCGTTTCCGGCCGCGGCGTACTGCATCTGTCAATTCTGATCGAACGGATGCGGCGGGAAGGGTTCGAGCTGTCCGTCGGAAAACCCCAGGTCATCTACAAGTACGTCGATGGTCGACGCTGCGAACCTTTCGAACAGCTGGTCATCGACGCTCCCGAACCATTGGTCGGCGCCGTGATGGAATTGGTCTGCGGACGACGCGGACAACTTCTGGATATGCAGTCCGGGCACAGCGGAACGACGCGATTGGAGTTCCTCATTCCCGCCCGTGGGTTGATCGGCCTCCGCACGCGGCTGATGAATGCCACACGAGGCGAGGCGGTGATGCATCACCGTTTCGACAGCTACCGTCCTGTCGAAGGCGACATCCCGCGGCGCCCCAACGGTGTGCTCGTTTCCCAGGAAAATGGAGTCGCCGTGGCCTATGCTCTGTGGAAGCTGCAGGAACGCGCCGAACTGTTCATCGGACCCGGCACGCCGGTCTATGAAGGGATGATCATCGGGGAAAACTCCCGCGAACACGACGTGGTGGTCAATCCGATTCGCACCAAGAAACTGACCAACATCCGTGCAGCCGGTTCCGACGATGCGATTCTGCTGAAACCGCCGCGGAAAATGTCGTTGGAATCCGCGCTCGAGTACATCGAAGACGACGAATACGTCGAGGTCACACCGACGGCGATCCGCTTGCGCAAAATCCTGCTACGTGAAGCGGACCGGCGGCGCCATCGCAAAACGGGTTGAATCCCGTGCCCCGCAACCGGCGAACTGGGCCGTTCGTCGCGCGGATGGCGGTGCCATGTGTCGAACGCCGCGGGATCGATTGTGTTCGGTTCTTGCTGAGGAGCCGCAAATGCCACGTGCCATTCGGACCGTGAGATTCGACGGCCGCGAGGTGACCGTGGGCTTTGCGGCACTGAGTGCGAGCGGTTCTTCGGCCGCGGCCGTCCTGGACGCCGTACACGATGGAGACACCGTCAACGTACGACCACTGGGCGATGTGGGCGTTCGGCTGCTGGGCATCGACACTCCGGAAATCAGCTTCCTCCTTCCGGACGCCGGAAATCGGTTCACCTCACTATCCGATCCGCGGTGGGAGACTTTCCTCTCGCAGTCACTCGACGCGAACCGCCCGCTCCGCCACCGGTTGCCGCCCGCGCTGGTCGCATCACTGCAACACAGGCTGTCCAGCGGTGCGTCGGCGGCCAACCAACTGAAGTGGGCTCGGGAGGCGGAACGCTTTCTGGAGCGGTGTATTGTGGATGACGCTCGGGTGATGCAGACGCCCGCCGAACGGTTCCGTCTTTTCATGGCCTTCGCGCACGAGGTGATGGATGGCTACGGACGATTTCTGTGCTTTCTGAACCGCGACCAACCGGCGCGCAACAAACCAGAACCGCGGCCCCCCACGTACAACGAGCGTCTGTTGGCGGCCGGACTGGCGCTGCCCTACTTCATCTGGCCGAATGTCGATCCGTGGCGGCGCGCCCCGTCGTTGTTGGACGCCGTTCCTCCGCCGCATGCACCGCTGCAGCTGACCGTGACATCTTCCGAAGTTTCCGGTCCGACGGCTTCGTCACCTGGCGCGACACGGCCAATCCGCCGCGACTCCGAAGCGTTGCAGCGGGCTCGCGATCACGTTCGGCGAGCCCGCGCCGCACACCGCGGCTGTTTCGACGCCATGGATCCATTGCTGCTCGAACCCTTTGAGCTGCGGTTCCTCGCCCGGCAACAGCCGCCCGAACGCTGGGTGATCGACCTGACCGCGCGCGACGGACGGTTGCGGCGCCCCGTCGAGTACTACACGATTCCGCACCCTGAAGAC
>RFHO01000270.1 GCA_003696385.1 Planctomycetota bacterium
GCCCAGGTCATGCAGCTCCACGCGGATCGGGAACCGTCCCTGCAGTTCGGGCATCAGGTCCGAAGGCCGGGATCGATGAAACGCCCCTGCGGCGATGAACAGCATGTGATCGGTCCGCACGCTGCCATAGCGCGTCGAGACGGTGGTTCCCTCGACGATCGGCAACAGATCCCGCTGCACACCCTGACGGCTCACATCGGCCGAGCGTCCCGTCTCCTCGGGGCCGCAGATCTTGTCGATTTCGTCGATGAAGATGATCCCCGAGTCTTCCGCAAGCCGTACCGCTTCTTCGCGGATCAGGTCCTGGTCCAGCATCGCTTCGGACTCCTGTTCGAACAGGATCCGCCGCGCTTCGGAGACCTTCACCCGCCGCCGCGTCCGCTCGCGAGGCACGATCCGTTCGAAGATGTTCTGCAGGTCGACATCCATCTGCTCCATGCCCACGGCGGAAAAGACCTGCACGGGGAATTGGCGCTGTTCGACCGTCATCTCGACTTCGCGGTCTTCCAGCTTCCCGTCGACGAGCATCCGTCGCAGGGCTTCGCGCGTTTTTTCCGAGACTTCGGCGGCACGGCTTTCCTCGCCTCTGTCGTCGCGGCCGTGGACGAGCAGATCCAGAAGGCGTTCTTCCACGCGGCGGTTCACCTCGTCCTCGATCTCGGCCTGTTTCCTGCGACGCACCAGCACGAGGGCCTTCTCGACCAGGTCCCGCACCATGCTTTCCACGTCGCGGCCGTAGTAGCCCACTTCGGTGTACTTGGTGGCCTCGACCTTGATGAAGGGCGCACCGGTCAGATCGGCCAGCCGCCGCGTGATCTCGGTCTTGCCCACGCCGGTCGGCCCGATCATCAGGATGTTCTTGGGCATGATCTCCCGCCGGACGTCGTCCGGCAGTTGCCGCCAGCGCCAGCGGTTGCGCAGAGCGACGGCGACGGCCCGTTTCGCCTCCGCCTGTCCGATGATGTGTTTATCGAGTTCCGCGACGATCTCCCGCGGTGTCAACGGCGTCACTTCAACTCCTCCACGCGGATGTTGTCGTTGGTATAGACGTCGATCTCGGCGGCGATCCCCAGGCTCTGCCGCACGATCTCCGCGGCCGACAACCCGGTGTTCCTCAGCAGCGCCCGCGCAGCCGCCACGGCGAACATACCCCCCGAACCGATGCCGACCACTTCCTCCGACGGCTGCACGACGTCCCCCTGCCCGGTCAGCAGCAGCGTCACGGAACGGTCGACGACCACCATCATCGCCTCCAGACGCCGCAGAATGCGGTCCGTCCTCCAGTCCCGTGCCAGCTCGGTCGCCGCTCGCGGCGTGTTGCCCGGATAGTCCTTCAGCTTGGCTTCGAACCGCTCCAGCAGCGCAAAGGCATCCGCCGTCGCCCCCGCAAATCCGACAAGCACGTTGCCATCCGCCAACGCACGAATCTTGTTCGTGTCCGCCTTGAGAATCGTGTTGCCCTGCGTCACCTGCCCGTCGCAGCCAATGGCCGCCGCTCCGTCACGACGAACGGCCAGTACCGTCGTCGCCCGCCAGACCCGCGAAGGCGGTGCCTCGCCAGAGCTGTCCACCACGTGCAGAGGACCTTCACGACCGGTCCCCCTTTCCGCCGCTCGCCGACGGTGTCGCTGCATCACGGCATCTCCTTGCGGTGCCAACCCTCCGTCAATACGCTGCCGGTGCGGTATATCAACCGCCCGCGCCGGTCACAAGTACGCAGCGAACCCGGCCGCATACGCCGCGTGGATCGCAGCGCCACGCCCCGCCGTGCGGTGGCCGAACTCGGTCACGCCGAGCCACTCGGCGTCGCCGGCCGCTGGCATTCCGTCGCCCCGCGCCCTCTTTGACGTGTGGTGGAGTCGCATCCCATGTCCCAACTGGCCCAGGCCATCCCGGAACTGCGAATGCTCGGTTCCACGCGCGCCCTGGTCCGCATTCCGTGCGAACAGGACGTGCCGTTCACGCCCCGCGTGCGCGCGCTGGTGGATACCCCGGAGTTTCAGCGGCTGCGCGCCATCTCGCAGCTCGGGCTGGCGGCGCTGGTCTATCCCGGAGCGACGCACTCGCGGTTCGAACACGCGCTCGGTGTGTTTCGCAACGCCCTGCGCTACGTCGCGCAGCTCGCGGAAGATTCCCGGTTCTGCGAACTGGTGGACGTCCATCGGGCCGAGGTGTTTCTGGCTGCCGCACTGCTGCACGACCTGGGCCACTGGCCGTTCTGTCATCCGATCGAGGACATGGCCCTGCCGGGACTCCCGCCGCACGAAAGCCACGCCGCCGCCTTTCTCAGCGAACGCCGGGAACTGGCCCAGGTGCTGCGCAGCGAATGGAACGTCGATCCGCAGGAGATTCTGACGCTGCTGTGCGGCCGGCCCGACGAGCCGCACTGGAAGCTGCTGCAAAGCCTGCTGTCCGGCCCGATCGACGTGGACAAGATGGACTATCTGGAACGCGACAGCCTGCACGCGGGTGTGCCCTACGGACGCAACTTCGACAAGAACCGGCTGATCCAGTCGCTGATGCTCAACGCCGCCGGCGACGGGCTGGCGATCAACTCCAAGGGCAAGACGGCCGCGGAAATGATGGTCTTCGCCCGTTACGTGATGTTCAGCGAAGTCTACTGGCACCATGCGGTCCGCGCGGCCACGGCGATGTTCGCCCGCGGATTCTTCGAAGTGTACCAGCGCCTGGACCTGCCCGAACTGTTCCAGGGCACCGAGGCGGAAGTCGTCCACACGCTGCGGGACGCCGCTGCGGGTACGCCGGCGGAAATTCTGCTGGAGGGCGTCTTCGGCCCGCGCCGGCGACTGTACAAGCGGGTCGCCGAATACACCCAGTTTCAGAACCGCGAGATGTACGAGCGACTGGCGGGACGCCCCTTCGAGGAAACCGTGCAGTGTGCCCGCAGGCTGATCGAGGGCCTCTCCACACACCTCAGGCGGCCGATCGGCCCCACCGACGTGCTGATCGACGCCCCTCCGCCGCACCGCGAAGTTCAGTTCCGGGTCGACGTGTACTACGAAAAAGAACGCCGCTATCGTCCGTTGCGAACGGTCTCACCGGTCGTCGAAGCGCTGGCCACGCGCCAGTTCGACGACTACGTGAAGCGGGTTCGCGTGTTCGCGACACCCGAGCTGGCGGAGTCGCTGCGCCGCTGTCCCGCCTTCGATGCCCTGCTGAAGGACGCCGCCGGTTAGCCCCGTGACGCCCGATGGATGCCGTGGTCGGTCCGCCAGCCGCCCCGGCGGGCTACCGCGCTGGACTGTCTTACAGCCGTGCAGCCTTGGACAAACGCGGCGCCGGACAACCATCCGCACTTCACGTTCTCTCACCTCTCTTGCCGAACGGTTAGGTTCCCGCGGCGCGCGGAAGTTTATTTCAATAGTGACACCGCCACCCGCTCAGGTGTGACGATTTCTTCGCGGACGAATTGCTAATGTGCTATTTGATTCTCGCAAGCAACTCCCGAATCACGGCCTCCAGCTCGTCAATATCATCCTCCGAGAAGCCAGCTTTTCAGTAAACGATCCGGCCATCCGGCGCAACAACCAATGTGCGTGGAATCAATTCTTTTGCGAAGAGCGAATACACCGCACGATCGGGATCGGCGGCAACCGGAAATGAGAAGCCCTGCTTGTCGCGGAAACTCCGAACGGTTTCTGCGGATTCCTCCCGGCCGATGACCAACAAGCGAAAGTGTTCGTGGCGCTTGTTTGCCGCCCAGATTCGCTCGATATGAGGAAGCTCCATCCGGCACGGTCCGCACCACGTCGCGAAGAAAACAATTACAACGACGTTGCCGCCGTCCGGTACCGAGATTTCGTCGCCGTCGACAGTCGTCAGCGAGAATTGCGGAACACGGTCACCGACGCTCACCAAAGAGCTTTCGGCAAGCCTCTTCTCACGTGCAGCGTTTGTCGCCGCCATCTGTTGACGACCAAGCGACGGAAGGAATACCAGCCAAAGTATGGCTTGTTGCAATCCAAGCAAACACGGGATTGCTGCGAGGGAGACCAAGAAGCGGGCAACGTGTCCTCGCCGTTTGGGTGTCTTCCAACACATGATCAAAGCAATCAACGAGAACAACATCACAACGAATAGCATCACGACTCCAACCGCCAGTGCCGCTGTGATCGTGTTGTATGTGAAGGGACTCATCACGTACTCAACAAACGTCTGAGGTAACGGGCTGCGAGTTGGTGTTGATGAGCGAGGCGAACGTGCGCTGCTACTCCCGCTCCCATCTGCCGATTGGTTCGTGTGCTTGTGATGCGGAGACCCGCGCTCCGCTACCCACATGGCTGAGGTGCAGAATGATACCAAATCGTTTTCTGAACGCCAAGAACGTCCCAATCCTCCAAAGTGCTAGACGGTGCGCAGCGAACAGAATGGAGAAGGATATCGGCGGCAATTCCGTTACGCGGTTGCCGTTACCAAGGGACACTCACACGAACGGCCTGCCCTTCAGCTGCTCGCGTAGAGAAGCGGGGTGCGTCGGCTGCAAACGCGTGTTAGGCTGAGTCTCGGAAGTGGGTTCTGAAGTATCGTTGGATGATGGCGAGCTTGAGCATGGCCAGGAAGTTGACGGCGAGTTTCTCGGACCGCGTGGCGATCCGGCGCGCTTGCTTCAGCCAGCCGATCGACCGCTCGATCACGTTGCGCCGTCGGTAGGCATCACGATCCAGCCGGGGAGGACGCCCCGGCTTGCGACCATGGGGCTTGCGTTTTTCAGGAATCACGGCCGTGATGTGGTGCCTGCGCAGCCACCGCCGAATCCAGGGAACATCATAGGCTTTATCACCGGCCAGTCGGAAAGGACGCATCCGTGGACGACCCAGC
>RFHO01000271.1 GCA_003696385.1 Planctomycetota bacterium
CGGCCCGCCACCGGCGCCGAGGCCGGATCCCACACGATGCCGAACGCGATGTCACCGGTGTTGGGAGACTTGTAGTTCCGCGCCTGCACGTTCTCCGAAAACATCAGGGTCATCGACAGGCCGTCCCCGCTGCTGACGTAATCCAGCGTCATCTTCGGCCCGCCGTCCAGCGAAGACCGCCAGAACACGCCCGTGGCCCGAGCCACCGGGATGTCGTTTGCGTCCGCGGAACTGTCGCCGTTGTAGTCGATCCGGGTACCGTTGTGCGCGGCGTTGGCCGCACCCCAGTCGGCTGCGTTCATGTATCCGGCGTTGGCCACGTACGAAAGTCCGCCGCCCTGACGGAAGTTGTTCGCATCCGTCGGGCAGGTGAACACCTTCAGAAACGGCAATTGGGCCGGGGCCGCGCCTGAATACGTCCCCTGATCGAAGGCACGCTTGACCTGTGCGGCATCCAGATAGTCCAGCAGGTCGATCGGCCAGCCCACGTGATCCGTGGTCGGCGGTGTCGTGCTCAGCGTATGGACCCGCGACAGCTCCGGAAACACGCCGTTCTTGCCGGAGGCAAAGTTGTTCACGGCCAGCGCGAGCTGTTTGAGGTTGTTCTGGCACTCTGTCCGCCGGGCCGCTTCGCGGGCCTGCTGTACGGCGGGAGTGATCAGAGCCACCAGTGTGGCGATGATCGAAATCACCACCAGCAGCTCGATCAGTGTGAAACCCGCGCGGCGATGCATTCGTCGACGCCGCGGCGAGCGACCGGTACGACCATTCGTTCTCATCTCTCGACTCCTTGTACACCTGCGATCTGTCAGACATGCCCCGCCAGTGGCTCATACCGCACCGGCTTCGCACGGCCCGATGACGCGCGACACCACCTACGGGGACGTGCCGGGCGACCATGTGCCCGGAAATCAGAACCCGCTGGCCCGCATTTCGCGTTCGCACCCGGTCGGCGCGACCACGTTCCCACTTCTCCTAAACGCAAACGGCCCGCGGGATCAACAACCAGTCGCGAAAAAGCCTGCAGAGATGCTTCGAGACGGGCCGACTCCCCTGTCGCAGTATAACCGCCCATGTTCACCACAACAATCGGCCCAGCCGCAACGATCCCGGCCCGCCAACCATCGTCATTCGATGATCTGCTGGAACAGGACCAGCGACCGATAGTCGAAGCCGTCCGCGGCCTGAGGCGCCGTCTTGAGGGTGTATGGCCGGTACAGGCCCAGCACCTGCGTGTTCAACTGGCCCGTCCGGACCTTCTCCAGGGCCAAGGATCGATCGATGACGAAGAAACCCCGTCGACTCGGTACGTCCGTCGCACGGGCCCCCAGCCCGACGTAGCCGGTCGTCGGATCCACATAGGCCTCGAAAAAGTCCACCTGCATGAACACGAAGAACACATTGCTCCGCGTGGTCGAGTTGTTCAGCACCCGCGAGAGCAGATGATGCCGCGTGAGGAAGTCCACCGCATCCGTATTGTGGTCCGCCCACTTGATGACCTCGAACAGTTGCCGCGGGTTTTTCCGCCGAGCCGGATCGATCGGATCGTTCAGATCCATCGGCAGGCTCCGCAGCATCGTCGCCTCCAGCGGCGTCGGCACCTGCACCGCATTGTCCAACGCACCGTTGCCGTTGAGGTCTTCTCCGGGGTCGAGCGCTCCGTTGCCGTTGCGGTCCTCATCGACGGTCGCGTGCGGATACGCATTGAACGCCAGCGAACGGAACGGCTGCGCAGACGCCGCGCCCGGCAGGATCATCCGCGTCATCGGATCCAGGCCGTCCCGCGACCACAGGAAGGCATACCACCAGTCCCGCAGATTGCCGAAGTTGTCCACGTCCAGATTGTCCACCGACGGCAGATACACACGGTCGTTGGGCACCGTGTCGACCGTTAGCACGTCGTCGTCGTCCAGCAGAGCCGCCAGCACTTCCTTGTGCCGGATCGTGTTCCAGTTGATCCGGCCCGGGTGGCGATAATCGGGAATCGACGGATTCCCCTGCCGATGCCAGGCACTGGGCCGCTCGAAGAATTCCAGCACGCGGGCCCAGCGGCTGAAGGCACGTTCCAGGAAGTGCCGGCGGCCGGCCGTCCACGTGCCGGCCATGTCCAGCCCGCGGGTCAGATCCCGCGGGCCGTACAGCGGCAGCACGAACAGCTCCGCCGGCGAGGCGTAGTCGCGGTCGAAGTGCATCTGCCACAGCGAGAACCGCTGGCCGGTCTGCAGGCTGCTGCGGTTGTCCAGCCCCAGCGTGTTCCGTTGCGGCGGAACGGGATTCGGATCCGGAAACCGGACTTCCGCATTCGTGCGTCCCGGCAGCAGAGCCGGCGGCGCCGGCGTGTAGTTCTTCGGCAGCACCAGACCTCCCGGCAACGGATCACGACGCGCCAGCGGCTGCACGCGCTCCCAGCTCTTGTGATTTTTGGTCCCGTCGGTCAGGGTGTTCCGGATCGCCGCACCGTCGTCGTTCTCCTTCACTTCCAGGAACCACAGCCCGTCGTTGTCGTGGATCGTCATCCGGTCCACTTCGACCCACGGATTGGCCTTGTCGTAGTTGGAGTAGTTCGGATCAGTGACGCTGACGGAATTCCAGCCCAAGTGCAGTCGCCGCTTCAGGATGAACGTGATCGTGTCGTTGCCTCCGGGATTGAGATGTCCGGCCACGGCGTCGTTGAGGAACCCGCCTACCGGGATGGGTGCGCCCGGATTGGCCGGATTGATCAGCTCGAAGTACTTCGGCGTGGGCTGATGCCGGATCAGATCCAGCGCCAGCACACCCGGCCCTGCGGTGTCGACACGAGGCGCGATCCGCGTGTAGTTCGGCGTGTAGGTCGGATCCATCAAGTCCGCCATCGTGGCGTTCAGGTCGATCTCGATGTGACTGGGCAGCGGCGTCATGCTCATCGGATCGGTCATGTGGTCGTCGCTGAGGCTGAGGATGGTGTACAGGCCGCCGCCGGGCACCGGACCGGACAGATCGTCGCGCCAGATCTGCGCTTCCCGATGGAACTCCGTGTTGTTCGCACCGTCCGTCACGACCACTTCCAACGCCCATTGCGCCCCGTTGGCTCGCGAAAAGCTGACCGGAAACGGCGACGCGTTTCGCAGCTCCACGTACGTGAAGTACCGGTCCTGGCGGTCGTCCCACTGAGTCGCCCGGTGATCGACCGCGTTGCCTCCCGCGTCGGTGACCTTCAGCGCCTTGACGACCATCGCCTCGCTGAGCGTCAGCGTCTGAGCCTCCACGCC
>RFHO01000272.1:2500-17061 GCA_003696385.1 Planctomycetota bacterium
GAGACACCGTTGGCATGCCGTGTGAGCTTGAAGGCCAGCACGGTCATGCAGAACGTTTCTTCGGGATTCTGCGGATCGACGCGTCCCAAACCCATCAACGCCTTGCGATCCAGACCGAGTTGATCGCCCAACGGCCCGATGTGTTCTTCGATCATGTCCTCTGTGAAACGATCGTGCCCGGCCGGCACGGGTGTATGCGTCGTGAAGACGCCGGAGCGGGCCACCTCATGCATGGCCTCCTCGAACGACAGTCCTTCGTCTTCCATTTTGATGCGGATGAATTCCAAAGCGGCGAACGCCGAATGCCCCTCGTTCAGATGGATGACTCCGGGGTTGATCCCCAATGCCCGAAGCGCGCGAGCTCCGCCGATTCCAAGGATGATTTCCTGGCGGATCCGCGTACGCTGGTCGCCGCCGTAAAGCCGCGCGGTCAGATGTCGGTCCTCGTCGGAGTTCTCGGGAATGAAGGTATCCAGGAGGTAAAGGCGCACGCGTCCGACGTGCAGTTCCCACACCTGCGCATGTACGGCTCCGTGCCGCGTTTCGACCGTCACACGCACCGGCTTGCCGTTGGCATCCACCGCCGCACGGATGGGAAGTTGCGCTCTTTCGATCTGGGTGTATTCCTCGCTTTGCCAGCCGTCCGGACCGACGCGCTGCGAAAAGTATCCCTCGCTGTAAAACAGGCCGACGCCGACAAGGGGAACGCCCAGATCCGAAGCGCTTTTGAGATGATCCCCGGCGAGGACACCCAGACCGCCGGAATAGATCGGCAGGGATTCATGCAGGCCGAATTCCGCTGAAAAATACGCCACTGGCCGTGGTCGGAGCACACCGGCATGCATGTCGCTCCACGTGTCGTCGGCGTCCATATATTCGCGCCAACGCCGATAGGCCAAGTTGACGCGGGCATGCAACGCCAACTCCGTGGCTCGCTCGTCCAGTAATTCCGGCGGGTACTCCTGCAGCAATTTCACGGGGTTGTGATTCAGGTCGGACCACCGAACGGGGTCGATCTCGCGGAAGATGTTGGTGACCTCGGGCTGCCAGCTCCACCACAGGTTGGAAGCCAGCGCGGTGAGCTTCTCGTGAAGCGTGCTGTCGGTCCGGCGGGAACGAGTCTTGCGTGCCGGAGTCATGTCGGGATCTCCTGTCTCTATCCGGTCCGGGCGCGACGGCTGTGGCCGGCGCAAACGCCGGTGCGGGTCCAAGTCACGACCGGTGCTGGTATCGCTCTTGACGTCGTCACCCGCTACCCGTTCCGATACGGTCGGCCGGGCGGGCACGTACTCATTCCGCTGTAGCCACGCGGCCGTCTGCGGAATCCGCAGCGCACAAGCAGGGCAAAGTATAGCGGCGGGATAAGGCAGTTCGAGCGTGGGCGCGATGCCGCCTGCGACGCCGCCTGCATCCGAGCCGGTGGTCTGCGCAGTTGTGGCCAGTCGCTCAACCGTGTCTCGCTTGCACCGTCCGTGATGCGAACGAGAACGCCAGGGGCGGCAGTCGCCTGTGGACACGCTCACGGCCTCGTTCGCCGCAACGCGTTCACGAAATGGGCAGGAGCATCCCTTTATGCCCTTCGCGGCAGAATCAACATCATCAGACGCCACGTGCCGGCGCTCCGCGCGAAGGACCGCGGTGCACCTGCGCGTGGTCTTTGCCGGCGGCGGAACGGGCGGGCACGTCTTCCCGGGCTTGGCGCTCGCCGAGTGGCTTGCGGATTCAGGACACCGGACGGAGAGCTACTTCGTCGGCACGAATCGCGAAATCGAGCGGCGGATCGTCGACGGAGCCGAATGCGTGCATCGCCATTTCGCACTCGAGGCCATCGAGTGGCTGTCGGGCGTGCGGTTTTCGCGGAGCGCCCACGCGGCGTTCGGATTGGTGCGATCGACGCTTGCTGCCGACCGCCTCCTGCGACAGCTCCAACCGGCCGTCGTGGTCGGCTTGGGCGGCGCCGCTTCGGTTCCCACCGTGTTGGCTGCGCGGCGGAGACGCATCCCGGTCGTGCTGCTGGAACAGAACGTGAAGGCCGGACGGGCCAACCGTTTCCTTGCTCGATGGGCCGATGCAGCGTGCGTCGGATTCGCCCCCGCCGCCGATGATCTGAAACGCGCGCGGACCGTGCACGTCACCGGCAACCCCGTTCGGCAGTCGATCGCCGCGCTGGCTGCCAACAGCGATTCACAGTCGCAACGACGCCCAACGGAACGGTATGCGCGGCAGAGCCCGGATCGTGCCGCATGTCTGGTCACGGAGCCGCACGAAACACCATCCGATCACGCACGGCGGACCAGACTCGAGGCACTCCCCGAGCCGCCTCGTGCGTCTGCGTTGCGCACCGTGGACGACCGGACGCCAGTGGACGGACACGCAACTATGGCGACAGCAACGCCAAACCGGTGCCTGCTGGTCGTAGGGGGTAGCCAGGGATCGCGTCACTTGAACGACGCGGCCATCGCGTTCGCGGAACGATGCCTGCCCCCGGAATGGTGGATATGGCATCAGACGGGCCGGGATGACGAGGACCGGGTACGCAACACGTATCGCCGGTTGGGCATATCCGCTCGGGTCGACGCCTTCATTGAAGACATGACCGATGCGTGGCGCGTGGCGGATGTGCTGATTGCGCGGGCTGGCGCACTGACGATCTCGGAATGTTGTTGTGCAGGTTGCGCAGCGGTCCTGGTTCCCCTCCCCTCGGCGACCGACGGACATCAGGCTGCCAACGCAAGACTTCTGGAGTCGGAAAATGCCGCCATCCATGTGAAGCAGGCAGCCACCGCAGCCGGGACGGCGGAGGAATTGCGACGGCGGGCCTTGCCGCTTCTGCGGCAGGAACCGTTGCGGCAGTGCCTGAGTCGGAACGCGCGGCGGCTTGCGCGGCCGCGGGCGGCGGCGTGTGCGGGCGAAGTCATCCTTGAACTCGCAACGGCGCGTGCGGGGGACGCGTGCCCGAAATGAACATGGATCCGTGTCTCAGGGTCCGGCAGCGCCATCCGACTGGCGGGTTTCTTCCGCCCGATGACGGCTCCACAACCTTCATTCCTCGGGCGGTTCGAGGAAACGGTCGTTGAGGTACTCGGCCAGACGTCGCGCGATCGGGCCGGCGTCGCGCCCGCCACTTCCGCCGTGCTCGAGGACGACTACGAAGGCAAACCGCGGACGGGAAGCCGGAAGGAAACCGACGAACCAGGCATGGTCGCCGCCGCGGGCCACTTGTGCCGTGCCGGTCTTGCCGCAGAGGATCACCTTTTTCGATCGTGCGTAACGATACCCGGTTCCGCCGCTGCGGTTGACCACGTCGAACATGGCTTTGCGGATCAATTCGAGCGTCCGCGGAGCGATCGGCAACGGCACGCCGAAACGTATCGCCGGATCGCGGGATTCACCGCCGCTGTCTGAAGCCGTGCTTTCGCGGCCGGAAACCGCAGCAACTACAAGCCCGGCGCGACGCCGCCCGTTCACCCCAGCGGTCGTTCCCAACGGTTCCGCGGAATCCGGGGGCTGCAACATGTCTCGGCGATCCGAGTCGGCGTGTGCGAGCCTTGGTTGGACGAGCCAACCGCCGTTGGCGATGGCCGCCACCAGACGAACCATTTGCAGCGGTGTCGCCGCCAATCGCCCTTGGCCGATGGACAGACCGAGCGTGTCCGAGCGATGCCACGTCGGTGCCACGTGGGGCAGCGGCGATTCGTCTTTCCTGGCCGTGTTCGCCACTGCGAATGGCGATGGCAACGTACCGGACGATTCTGCGGGAAGATCGAGCCCCGTGGGCATCCCGAATCCGAGCCGTCGGGCCCACATCCACAGGGCGAGGGGTCCGACTCTTTCCCCGAGCGTGTAGAAGTACACGTTGCACGATTTGGCGAACGCCGTCTGGAAGTCGAGTGCACCATGGCCGACTCCAAAGTGCCGGAAGACATAGCATCGGTATCGATCCGGATGGCCGGCATCGAGGTACCCGCGGCAATGGAACGGCGCGTCGACCAGGGATGGGTCGGCTTGCAGCGCGGCTAGCGCGGTGAGGACCTTGAACGAGGATCCGGGTGCAATGGCCATCTGCCTGACACGATCCACCAACGGGTGCCTGGGGTCGCCGAAATAGACGTGACGCCGCTTCTCGTCGTCGGCGACCAGGGCGGTGAGATCGAATCCGGGGGCCGACGCCGCCGCAACGACGCGCCCCGTGGCGACATCCAGCACGACGATCGCCCCGCCGGTCGGATCCGATTCCCACTTCGGACGGACACGTTGTGGACTGCGCGATGTCCGGCGGTCTTCCGGGAGCGGGATGCGGGCGTCGAGCAATCGCTCACAGGCGGCCTGTGTGCGGGCGTCTACGTTGAGCACCAGATCACGTCCCCGCCGGGGCGCGACGACCACCGACGACTCGATGATCTCGCCGTAGGCATTCCGGCGCAGCGCGCGAAACCCGGGCATTCCGGCAAGCGTGCCGTCGTAGTATTTTTCCAGACCGCTGCGGCCGACCGTCCGCCCCGCCGCCAACAGCACCGCATTGGGGAGCGCCAGTCGATCGGCATCGGGAAACAGCCGGGCGCGACCGGGTCCATCGAGGTCTTCCGCAAGCAGCGGCGTTCGCAGCCCGATCCAGTGAGCGGCCAGCCGCCCTCGCGGGTAGACCCGTTTCCACGCTACCACGACCCGCGTCCCGGGAAACAACTCGGGATGCGCCTGGATGTAAACGGCCGCCGAACGTGGGATGTCGTCGAACACCGTGTGGAATTTCAGTTCTTCCCGTACCACGATTTTTCGGTCCGGCCCCCGGCCGGCTCCGCCGGCCAGTGCGCGAAGAAGCGCCTCCCACAGGCCGGCACTGGGCTCGTCGGCCGCCCGCCCGTCGTGATCGTCCCGGGAAGCCTGCCGGACACGACGGCGGATGCGTTCCACGTTCTGTTGAACCTTCCGGCACCGCTGTTCCAGCTCATGCCGCGGAACGCGCAGGGTTCGAGCCAAACGGGTTCGCAGTTCCTCGCGGGTTTGCTCGACCCGTTGCATCGCGCGGTGCAGACGCGTTTGCATCGATTCCGTGGTTTGCTGCGGTTCGCTGCGAATCAGATCGCCGCGCCGCAGGGCTGCGCGGGCGGCATCCCGCAGCCAATCCGGATCCGGCGGTGTTTCCAGCCATCGAAAGTGGATCTGCAGCGTGTATCGAACCCGGTCCTCGGCCAACGTGACACCATCGGCCGTCACGATACGCCCCGACGGAGCGGGGATGGCTTCCCATTCGACATATGCGACGTCGTGCGCGTTCGTCCGTGACGCGCGAAATCGATCGGCTCCGCCGGTCACGGTCAATTGCACGATGCGTGCCCAGACGGCAATCAGCGGAACACACAGGATCGTGCCCAGCAACACGAGCCGACCACGGGGTCGCACAGTGTCGGCCGGGGACCTTGTATTCCGGGCGTCAGGTGTTCGTTCCGGAAATGCGCGTAGGGCGTTGAGCATGGCCGTTGGTCCAGGCGGCGGCCGGCCCGTGCGGCGCCGTTCATCCACCGGAGTGTTCAACAAGCAGCACACGTTCACGATGACAAAGCCATTCCGCGACAGCCAACGACACGATGCCGCAGGCCAGTCCGATGATCGCTTCGGCCGGCGAGGGGAAACGCACGGAGTCGAGTCGCAGCGGCTCGACCCGCCCCATCGTTGCCAGCCCGGCGTACCACCATCCGATCCAGGCTGCCGACACCACGAGCATTCGCAGCACGAGCGACCGCCGTTCGAGCCGCGGAACGGCCAGATGCAGCACGAGAGCAGCGGTGGCGGCGACCACCATGCCCGGGCCGACTGACCAGCGGGCACAGCAGTCCACCAACAGGCCGCCCACAGCCGCCCACGCAATTCCGGCAGGCGCAGCTCGTGAAACGGCCCACGCCATCGCCACGGCCGGGAGGGCGGCCGGAAGACGCAGGCTGCCCGAATCGGCTGCGAGATCGAACGCTGCAGCGAACCAGAGCATCGTGATGGGCAGAAGCGCGCGCAGCACGGTGTTCATTGCAGCTCCTCCGATGGTCGGGGGCCGCCGAGAAGGAGCGGATTGATTCCGTGCGTCACGATCAGCACATCCCGCAGTTCGCCGGGCGAGACCGCCGGAGCCACCACGATGCTCCAGCGTCCGGACGACCGGTCGAAGGTCGCTTCACTGACACGACCGAAGCACAACGGTGCCGGGACTGCGGTCGACGCTTGTGGCGTGCACACCAAGTCGCCGACCTGCACGACGGCGGTCGGATCGACCAGTTCCAACCGGCAGCGGCCGCCACCGTCGCCGTGCAGCACACCTTCCGGGCCCCACGCAGATCCATCGGGAAGTGTGCGGACGACCTGTGCCATCGCGCGGAATCCGGGATCGGTGACCAGTTGCAACGTGGCTGTCCAACGTCCGACCCGACGCACTTTCCCCACCACGGCAGTTCCCAGCAGAGCCATTGCCTGCGGCCTGATCCCCGAGTCGGCCCCCCGGTCGATCAGCGTGTCCCCGGGCTCGACCACGGCCAGAGCGTCTTCGGGCAATCGCCGGCCCGGCGCGGTTTCGACCAGCAGCCGCGCCGTCGCCAGCATTTCCTTGCCGATCACGCGTGCGCGCACAGCCTGCGGCACCAGAAGCGGAGCGCCGGGTGATTCGGCAACCGGTGCACGGCCGAGACGGCGCAACCGTTCCAGCTCCGCGCGGAGTTCCGCATTGCGCAGCGTCGCGCGGTGCAACCGTTCGCGTAGCCGCGCATTGGCAGACCGAAGTTCCGCCAGTTGCCGCCGCGCTTCCTTCAGGCGATCGCGGTCCGCCAGCAGACCGTCCTGCCAGCGTTCGATGCGCCCGCGCGCATCGGAGAGGACTTGAGTGGGCAAGCTGCAGATGTCGCGGACCGCCGCCTTTACGCTCGGCCCCAAGCCGGACGGTCCCCAGCGGACGGCGGCGGCGGCAAGGCAGACGGCCGACCATCCCAGCAGTCCGCCGGCACGACTTCGATGAAGCCATGGCGTGGCGTTGTGGCGGTGGCGAGTCATTGCGAGCGCCGTTGCCCTTCCTTCCGTGTGTTCCCGTTCCCGATGTGCGGCCACGGGGTTCCCGCGTCACCACGCAGCGAGTGCGCCGGATGTCCTCGCGATCGGCGGCCGACGGACCAGCCCGCTCGCGCCGAGCGACGTCGTGCGTTCCGCGAACGACGCGGTGAAGTCGGCCAGGTCCGATTTCACAGATCCGCGCCGCTGTCCAGGCTGTCCCGCCAATCGGCCAGATGATCCAGGCAAATGGCCGTTCCGCGGGCCACTGTGGTCAATGGATCTTCCGCGACGCGAGCGGGGATACCCAGGTGTTCGGACATCATCCGATCAAGTCCCCGAAGCAGCGCACCACCTCCGGTCAACACGATGCCGTGATCCACCACGTCGCCGACCAGTTCGGGATCGCACTGTTCGATGACGGTGCGCACGCAATTGAGGATGGCCTGAAGCGGCTCGTACAGCGCCTCCCGGATCTCCTCGCTGGTGACGATCGCCTTGCGGGGCGTGCCACTGATCAGATCCAGCCCTCGGACTTCGGCCGTCAGTTCCTGATCCAGCGGTGCGGCGCTGCCCAGTTCGATCTTGATCCGCTCGGCCGCCTGCCGGCCGATCCGGAGGGAGAACTGTTGTTTCATGTATTCGACGATCGCATCGTCCAGTTCGTCTCCGGCGACGCGAATCGATCGGCTGACGACGACGTCCGCCAATGACAACACGGCGACCTCGGTGGTACCGCCTCCGATGTCGCAGACCAGATTGGCCAGCGGTTCTGCGATCGGCAATCCGGCACCGATTCCAGCCGCTTTGGCTTCTTCGATCAGGTACACCCGACCGGCCCCGGCGCGTTCCGCACTGTTGAAGACCGCGCGTTTTTCGACGGGAGTGATCCCTCCCGGCACGGCAATCACCACGCGGGGCCGCAGTCCGTGCGACCGCCGCATGGCCTTGCGGATGAAGTACCGCAGCATTGCCTCGCACAGTTCGAAATCGGTGATCACTCCATCCTGCAGCGGTCGAACGGCGGTAATGGAATCGGGAGTGCGGCCGAGCATCTGTTTGGCGACCTTGCCGACCGCCGTGCCGTTGCCCAGCACGCGTCGCGTGCCTTTTTCCAGGGCCACGACCGACGGTTCTTCCAACACAATGCCTTCCCCCTGCAACGCCACCAATGTGTTGGCGGTGCCCAGGTCGATTCCGATGTCGGGACAGAACCAACGTCGCAGGCGCTGAAACATGCGGTGGGACTCGTTCCGTCGAGGAAGGGATCGGCGGTCCTCCAACGCCACCGAACGGGACTGATGGGTGAATGGCACGCGCCGCCACGGCGTGTGCGGAAGACAGCGTTTGGGAACCAAACGGTGCCGTTCCCTCAGAACGCGCGGTTCGAACACGGAAAGGCGGCGGCCAGGCCGGCGGGGCGTGTTTTGTACGGCGACCGGCGATTTGCGGCAAGACGGACTTCGCCTGACAGCGAGGGCCGTTCCCGAATCCCGTCCGGATCAAAGCTGCCGGCATCCACGCCGGACTGCGGCGGCGGAGCAGACCGGTCAACCGCCGATGCGATCATCTGCTGCATGGGGCGCCGCGTGTGGGCGTGTGGAGCAGCAATGGAGAGTTGTGAGAAGATTCGGCGGCCCTCGCGGTGCGCGAAACCGGATCAGAAGTCGGGGATCCGTTCCTGGCCGTTGCGCGTGCACAGGGCCTTCATGATGCGGAAATCGATGTTCTTGGAGATTCCGCGCGTCGAGCCGTCGGCGAAAGCAACGTTGACGACGTCGGCATGCCAGCTGCCGAAACCGAAGAAGTGGATTCCCGACTGCTGCCAGTAGGTGTCGAAGACCGACGGGCTGCCGGTGGGCGTCGCACCGTCGGTTCCGCGATCGGGGATGTCGTCGTTGTTGTCGTCGGCCATCCGCGCGCAGCAGCTGAAGGCGTCTCCCCAGAACCCCATCAGCGTCTCGCCGAAGACGATCGTCTGTGACTCCCCGTCCCGCAGATCCCGGAAGGTCACGGCACTGTTGGCGAACATCACGCCGTTGTCCGCCGTGGTGCCCATATTGCAGCGAAACGTGCTGTAAGCGTATCCGCCCGGACGTGCGGCCGGCAGAGCGGCGCTGGGACACATGTAAACGGGAACGGGCGTCTTGATCGCCTGGTCGTTGTTGCCACCGGAGCCCACCTGTTTCGGCTCCTTGAAGTTGACGTTCACGGTCAATGCCCCTACGTGCGGCAGCAGCAGGGCGTGCCAACCCCAGTCGTCCGAGTAGGTCCAGTTGTCGATCAACGCCTGCTGCACGGTGTTACCCTGAGGTGGCCCCAGGGGGATCACGATCTGGGGAAACGGACCGATCGCCACGGCGCCCCCGCCGCCATCGATATAGCCGGACGGGAAGCAGCGGTGGGAATCCACGTAGTTCTGTGCCCCCAGCCCCACCTGACGGAGATTGCTCAGGCATTCCGTCCGGCGTGCCGATTCGCGTGCTCGCTGCACCGCAGGCAAAAGCAGGGATGCCAGCACCGCGATGATGGCGATGACCACCAGAAGTTCCACAAGGGTGAATCCATCGCGACCGTCGGGTTTCTTCATCGCTGGGCCACGGGCCACCGGACGGACGGCAGCGACGGATGAAAACGATGTTCGAACGAATCGGGTTTGCATGGCCAGTTCCCTATTCACCGTGCCCGCGGCTCTTATCATCTCCGACCAACCGGCACCGACCGTGTCGACACCGAGGGAAGGTCTGCGATACCCTCTCACCGTCCAAATGCGGACGACAAACGGCCGGGCGAGAACGGTTCGCTCCGGCGTCGCAGCCGGTGACTGTTCAAGCTAACCAAATGCCCCCGCAACAGCAACAACCATGGACATTCTCGTGACCAACGACGACGGCGTCGACGCCCCCGGATTGCAATGCCTGGCGCGGCAGGCCAGTCATTTCGGACGAGTCACGGTCGTCGCTCCGCGCGAAGTCTTTTCGGGATGCGGACACATGGTGACCACGCGACGACCGCTGCAGGTCGTTCGACGGACCGACTCGGTTTTCGTCGTCGACGGGTCACCGGCCGATTGTGTGCGACTGGCGAAGACGGAATTGCTGGAGGCGATCGATCTCGTTCTGGCCGGCGTGAATGACGGCGCCAACCTGGGAATCGACATCCACATGTCCGGCACGGTGGCTGCGGTCCGGGAAGCCGCCCTGTACGGGATTCCGGGGATTGCGTTTTCCCAATACCGCCGCGGCCCGCAGCAGCAGGACTGGTCCGTCAGTGCCGCAGCCGCACAGCACCTGTTGAGCGACCTGCTGAACAGGCCGCTGGAAGCCGGCGAGTTCTGGAACGTCAATTTTCCCGCGTGGAACGGACAGCCGGAGCGGTTTCATTGGAAGCTCTGCCGGCCCGACGAACATCCGCTGCCGGTGCGATATGAACGCGACGGCGGCCGCTTCGTATACGCCGGAGACTATCATGCCCGTCCGTACGCGCCGGGAACGGACGTCGACGTTTGCTTTGGCGGCCTGATCGCCGTGTCCCGTCTCCGCGCGATGTGTCGCCCCTGATGTTCGGGTACCCGGCAAGCCGTCGTGTCCGCCCGGGACGACAGGTCCGAACTCGCAAAGTCACCTTGACGCGACGGCTTGTTTTTGGGAGAAGTCCCGCTGCGTCCGGACCGTTTGGAATTCCGGCGAGCAACGTCGGCACGGGACGCCAACGGCAAAGTCCGATGCGGGTCGGATCGGCGGCTTCGTCTGTCCGCCTGTACTGCCTGACGGTCGCCGCCGGCTCGATCCGGGACGCCCCCTTCGACCACTCCCCCATGTGAAGCGGCATCCGGCCGCGCTCCGACCACCCTTCCCTTCCACGCATCACTGCCCCGGCGATCGCCCTCGTCGCAGCGGCTTTCGCAACCGGCCGTCAGATGTGCGGGGCCGTCGAAGCGGCCCGTTCGTACCACCCGTTCGTTTTGCCCATCAAGGACCGTATCCGGCGACGGTGACGTGGCCGACCGTTCGCCCGCAGCTCCGCTGGAAGCCAACCATGAAACAGCAAGTTCTCGATCGTGGTGCGGCGACGTACCGGTGTGTCGTTTGGAGTGCCGGCATCCTGGCGTGCGTGTCCGGCTGCGCCACACTGACCGAGGCGGAGGCCATCGAAGCATTCGTGACGGCCGTCCAGCAGGCGGATCTCGGTGCATTGCAGGCCAATACGTCGCCGTCGTTTCGCCAGCGTGCCCTGCGGGATCCCCAGGTGACCGAAGACCTGAAGTTGCTGCGAATTCCCGCCGGTGAAGTGACTCTCCTGGACGTCAGGGACGTTTCGGAAACCGAGAAACTGGTGACCGCGGCGATTGGGGAGCGGCAGCGGAAGGTGCGATTTCGACTGGTCCGTGCCGACGACGGTTCGCGGTGGGTGGTCGACGAAGTGTTCCTCAAACAGACACACGGCGGCGTGACGGCCGTGAAATCTGTCGGCGAACAGCTCGACCTGCTCATGTCGGTACGCGACATCCTCCGCGCATGGTCGCAAGGAAGCCGGGAGGAGGTCCTTGCGGCGGTGATGCCGTCGGTGGCACAACTGCTGGATCGGCTTCCCCCCTCGTACCTCGCGTGGCTGACCGAACACGCCGTCGGACCCGCCCCGAAGCTGATGTCGATCCGCCCCGCCGTACAGCTCGACGACAACGTGGCGATTGTCAAGCTGCCGCGGGCGCACGGGCAATTGATCATGTCGCTCCGGCGGGACGAACAACGGTGGCTGCTGTCCGATCTGGCTCTGGAATCGCGTGACGCTTCTGCGCACATTCCCAGCCTGCGAAAACTGGCGGCGGTGCTGGTGGCGGCGGCCGGCTTCCTGGACGCCTACCAGGCCGAGAACAAACCGCAACTGGCCCGATTCTGCACCGAATCGCTCTTCCGCGGCAGCCTGCAGCCGGCCGATCTGAGCCTGGTCCGGCTGCCGCCGCCGGTGATCCCGCCGGAGAACTTCGAAGTACACCTGCAGGGCAGCTCGGCCGATGTACTCGTTTCGCAAGACCAGGTCGTGACAAAGCTCACCCTCAGGCGAGTGCAGGACGACGCGGCCACGAACGACGCTCTGCCGCAGTACCTGGTGGAGGAAGTCACGCTGTATGAACTCGACACCGGCCAGCAGAAACGGCTGTCCGCGGTGTTCACCGCACACGCCATGGTCCAGATCTTCGCCGAAGGTCTGTCGCAGCGGGACCTGGGACTGCTGCGTCACGCCTCGACGCTGGATTTCAATCAGCGTGTCTGGCTCCGCGCGGACGAATCGCGTTTGGAACGATTGCCACTGGAAGCTTTCCAGCAACCTCCCCGAATCGTGACGACGGTCTTCCAAGGCGCAGTGACCGAAGTGACCGTGCAACTGGCCGACCGGGCGGCCACGTTCCGCCTGCAGGACCACGAAGGTCGCGTGCTGGTCGACGACGTATTGTTGCCAGTGCGCTCGCGGCCGAGCTCGCTGAAGAAAGTCCTCGAGTTGGCCATCACGATCCAGGAGTTCGCCTTGGCGTTGCAAGACGGTGCGATCGACACCGTGCGCCGCGTCAGTTCGCGGGACTTCAACCGGCTGGTCTGGCACCAGCTCGACCAGGTGCCGCCGCACCCGACTTCCATCGTGCAGACACTGCTCCGCCCCGTGGGACAGGTCCGGCTGTGGCGCGACACCGCGACGGCGGTCGTAGGCAACGACACCTTCGGGGCGCGCGTGCGATTCGTGGCCGAAGCCGGAACGCACGTCATCGACGACGTCGTGCTGGTCGCCGGCCCGGCTCCGGACCAGCAGGTCTCTCTCAAGGCACAGCTCCGCGAGTATGTCACCACGCGGCGACCGGTCCGCGACCGACCATCGCGCATCGTCGTTGTGCCGACGCCCGAGTCCGACCGCGTGAACACCACAACGGCCGACGGCGATCGCCCGTTTGCCGGCACCCGTGCGGACGAAACGTCCGGTCCATTGGAACGTCCTCCTCGCGGCGGGTTCTCGGGACCGTCGGCTCTGCCGCCGTCCGTTCCTCCGCAGAGCGAGCCGCGTCCCTGAACACGGCTCCCTTCACGCCAACAGCGGCGTCAAAGCACGTCCCGGAGGACGACGATCATCGCACGGCGGCCGGCACAGCATCGCACACACGGCCGACTTTCCCGGAATTCCCTTTCCGCGTTGCGCAATAGCGCCTGCCTGCCAAACGCTGCCCGGCCGGATCGCTCCGCAGCGGAGTTCGTCGGCCCTTCAGGTCATCACATAGCCACCGTCGACGTTCAGCGTCTGGCCGGTGATACTCGCCGCTGCATCCGAACACAGAAAGGCGATCGCCGCCGCAACATCGGCAGCCGACTGCCAGCGGCCCTGCGGCACCACAGTGCGGATTTTCTGTTCCGCCCACGTGTCGTAGTCCACCGCCGAACCCTCGGGTTGGCGTCGGGCCCAAGCCTCCCAGACCGACCGGTTCAAATCGGTGCGAACCATCCCCGGACAGACCACGTTCACCCGCACGCCCAGAGGCGCGAGATCCTTCGCCATGCAGTGCGCAAAATTGCGGATTGCGGCTTTCGCCGCACTGTAAGGCGGATCCGTTTGCGATCCGATCAACCCGGCAACCGATCCGACGAAAACCAACGCGCCGCGGCGACGTTCCGCCATCGCCGGCGCCAACACCGTCGCCACATTCACCGCCCCCAGGACGTCGACGTCCAGCACGCGCCTCCATGCCGACGGAGGCACGTTCCAGAACGGAAACCCGTAGTGTCCGGAACCCACGGCCGCGGCATGCACGCACACGTCGACCGGACCGAGCCGCGTCGCCACCGCCTCCGCTGCAGCACCCACGGCCTCCTCGTCGGTGACATCCAGCCGCATGCCGATCACTTCGGTGGCGCGCGCCTCGGCACCTCCGACCGTCGAATCCGCGGCACCGAGTCGCAACGGCTCCCGCATTGGCCGAGCGTCGGCACCACCGCCGGTGGTGTCGGCTTCCGCCTCACCGCTGACAAGCCCGGCAGCCTCCGCTGCCATCGCCGACGCCCGTGCGGCGACGTCTTCGACGAGGTCCCACACGGCCACCCGGGCACCGAAGGCCGCCAGCAACGTTGCGGTCGCCCGCCCGATGCCCCGTGCACCGCCCGTCACGACCGCGACACGGCCCTGCATGTCCAATCGACAGCGTGCGTACACTTCGCGCAGACCGATCGCCGCTCCGCCGGCCGCCTTTGACATCGTGGCACCCCGCTGCTCGGGATCGGAAACCTGTCGGCCACCGTCACCGCATCCCGCCCGACAACGGCGAGCCGATCGTCACGTCGCCGAATGATGCGAATGCCGGGATCTCAGGGTCCATGATCCCGACAACACGTCGCAAACCGACGCGGCGATCCGCGGCAAACAAAAAGACGGGCCGCTCAAGCCCGTCTTCAACCGTCGAAGGCCGCAAGCCCGCGATGCCGCGCCAGGTTTCCGTTCGACGTCACCGGCAAAAGCCGGTTCGACCGCGCGACCGCCGGCGCGGCCGAACCATCGCATGC
>RFHO01000273.1 GCA_003696385.1 Planctomycetota bacterium
AACCGCTTGCGCCGATCCCACTGCGGCGTACACCGGACAGCCCGACGCTCCGGTTGGCCGATGCGGAGCCGGCCGTACCGGAACCATCGAAGGCGGCATCCGACACCCGGCCGCGGTTGCGGATGGCGCGCGACGGCACGCCGCCTGCCCGGATCGAGGTGCCTGTCCCCGCGCTGACGCGGTCGCCTGTGCCGGAACCGCCGTCATTGGCGGAGACGGATGCGGTCGGGCCGGTCGTCCTTGCAGATCCTGCCCATGCAGCACTGGACGTCGTGCCACAACCGCGTGGATTGCTCGGCATCGAACCGGCGGACCGGATCCGTCGCCGCCGGCTGCCGGCACCGCCGTCGAACGTCCCGACCGACGCAACGGCTTCCACGACCGAACGCATGGCCGGCGGCAATGTCGATCGGGAGATTTCGTCCGACCCCGTCGAGCGATTGTTGTTGGGACGTCGTGCGCCGCAACGCACCGGCGCACCGGCATCCCCGGAACGGCCGGCCGTGCGGCGCTCCACGCCGGACGCATTGGCTGCAGCGACGCCGGCCGATGACGTGCTGCGCGGGTTCCGGGCGGTTGAAACACCGGCGGCGATCCCGCAACCGCGTGCCGTTGTGCCTGCGCCGCTGAACCGGGCGAAGGTCCGCCCAAAGCCGGCCCGACCTCCGGAGTATCGACTCCGCAGCCTGGCCACGCGACGGGAGATCGCCCGCCGCTACGGTGGCACCGATGCGACCGAACAGGCCGTGGAACGGGCGCTGCGCTGGTTGGCTCGGCATCAGGACGCCAGCGGCGCGTGGGACGCCGACGGCTTCATGAAGCACTGCCCCCCCGAGGACGTGTGCGATGGACCGTCGGGTCAGGTCGTGTTCGATGCCGCCGGAGTGAACCGACAGCGTGCCGGGATCGCGTCGGATACGGGCATTACCGGTCTGGCATTGCTGGCGTTTCTGGGCGCCGGTTACACGCACGAGGAGGGCGAGTATGCGGAGCAGGTCGAGCGGGGTCTGCGCTGGTTGATCGATCAGCAACGATCGGACGGGTTCCTCGGCGGCCGGGCCTCACACTTCGCCCGCATGTACTGCCACGCCATGGCGGCCTACGCGCTGGCCGAAGCGGCGGGAATGACGCGGGATCGCCCGGACCGGCTGGGACTGAAGCCGGCGCTGCGCCGCGCCGTCGCGTTCACCATCGCGCAGCAGAACCCGGTCGACGGCGGATGGAGATACGTGAAAGGCCAGCGCGGCGACATGAGCATGTTCGGCTGGCAATTGATGGCCCTGAAAAGCGCCGAGATCGCGGGCCTGCCGATCCCGAAGCTCGTCCGCGAGCGGATGATTCGCTTCCTGAAAGACCGGAGTCTCGGACCGCGGCGCGGACTGGCGGCGTATCGCATCACCGATCCGCCGCTGCCGCCGACGCCCGCCATGACCGCCGAAGCCTGGTTCTGCAAGCAGATGCTGGGCATTCGCCGGGACAACCCGGCATGCGCCGAAGCGGCCGAATTCCTGCTGCAGGAGCTGCCCCGGCTGTCCCGCCGGAATCTGTATTACTGGTATTATGGCACGTTGGCGATGTATCAGCACGGCGGATCGGCGTGGCAGCAATGGAACGCAGCCCTGCAAAATGCCTTGTTGCCGGACCAGCGGACCGAAGGTCACCCGGCCGGGAGCTGGGACCCCCTTGCTCCCTGGGGACCGTACGGCGGGCGGGTCTACGCGACGGCGCTGGCCACCCTGTCGCTCGAGGTGTATTACCGTTTCCTGCCGCTGTACCGCCTGAACGACCCCATTCCCGGCACGAGGATCGGCGCACCGGAGAACCCGCCGCGCACGGTGGCGCCCGCGCCGCTGCCGGATGCCTCGTCGGTGAACAGCGCACCGTGAGTCGAACGGTCGACTCCGGAGTGGCTCAGGATTGCTGCCGCCTGCGTTTGATGGCCAGCAGGCGAGCCGTCGTGCTCTCTTCGTCCCCCTGTTCGCTCTGTGGTGCCGCTTCCGGCGCTTTCGAGGCGGTTTGGCTCGTGTCTGCGCTCGTACTGCGTTGTTGTCGAACGCCGCCTGCGGATTCGAGAAAGGCTGGCGGCGCCGCGGAAGGCGACTCCGGCTTGCCACCGAGTTGCTCGGAGAGCTGAGCTTTGCGCTGCAAGAGCGTGGACATCGTCGCGGTCGATTCGGCCGCTCGTCCACCGGGCAGCAAGGAGCGAATCACCGCCCAGTCGATTTGCACGCGGCGAACGGCGACATCCAAGGGAATCAACAGCGCCACAGCAGCCAGAAACCAGTCGAAGATCGGTCGGCTGGTCCGTTTGGTCTGTCGCCGCGACCGGTAGATGTCGTCGGCGGCCGTTGCATCGTCCAACACCACTCCACCGGTCCGTTTGGCAATTTCCTGCAACACGATCGGATTGGAACGGAAGCGAAGGTACTCCGGGGAATACGAGACGATCAGGCCGCCGACGACCTGCTCCCGACGTCCCCCGCCCACGCCGACCACCCGCACCTGATAGCGGCCCTGGCCCCACAATTTCAGCCGGCCGGCATAGCGGCCCGGAGCCATCTGTTCGAGCCGGAGCGTGGTGGCCTGTTCGTGTGGGCCGCGGACCTCCGCCTGCACCTCCAGGAACATCTGCTCCGGGTGGAAGTCTTCGACGACGATCACGCCTTCGTTCGCGTCGGCGTACGTCCGGACGCGAAGGAACTGCTGCTTCTGAACACGGGCGATGTCCGTGAAAAGCTGCGTGACGAAAGCCTCATAGCGTTCCCATTGAACCCAGTCCGCTCCCCAGTTGCGCCCCAGGTCGGAGGTGAAGGCGACGGTCGTGCCCAGCCCAAACCGCCACTTCGCCAGGACGGGGTCGACCTCCGGCTCCCCGAGCCCCGTTGGATCCGGCTGCGGCGGAGTTTGCAGGACCACCTGGGCACGGCTCTTGGCCGTGGTGATGACATAACCGTGCAGCGGCGGCAAGGCGGTGATGCCTTTGACCACCGGGTCGGGAAATCCCAGCTGCGGCACGAACGTCCTGTTCTGGATCATCGTTCGCCGCAGCGTCTTGGCTTCCTTGACAAAGATCGCCGGGAGCTGGCTCGGATCGTCGGGGAAATAGAACCGGCCGCCGGTGAGCTGAGCGATCGACCGCAATGTGGTGATGGTCGTTCCCCCATGCGGGAACACGGCAACCGTCGAAACGCTGATCTCCTCCTTTTGAAACTCCGCCAGCAGTTCCGGCGGGGGCGGAGCGGGATCGCCGTCGGAGATGATGATCATGTGGCGGGCGGCGGCGTCGCTACCGCGCAGCGCCTTCAGTCCCATGCGCATCGTTCCCGAGAACGTCGGCATGTCTCCCGGCTCGGCCGCATTGATCAACCGAGCCAGACGGGTGTAGTCGCCGGCCGGAGTCAGTTCGAACACCCATTTTTCACGACCTTCGAAATCCAGTACGCCGACCAGATCCCGGGCGCTGAGCACCTTGATCGCCCGCTTGGTGATCCGCTTCGCCCACGTGTTCCCCTGTGGGAATTCGCAGGTGTGCAGAATGATGACCAGAGCCGCCTTGGGCAGGATTTTCTTCTGAGAGATGTCCATGCTCACCGGCAGGACTTCTTCGATCGGGCTGCGGTGGTAGCCACCGGGACCGAAACTGTTCCGGCCACCGATCATGAGGAACCCGATGCCCAGGTTGTACACCGCGTCGCGCACCGCCTTCATCTGCAGTGGGTCGACCTCGTCCGCCGGTGCGTTCACAAAGGCCACACTGTCGTAGGGCATCAATTTCAGCGGATCGCGCGGGAATTCGTACGCATCGATCACCTCGACCACCCGCTCCGCTTTCCGCAGCGCCTCGACCAGTTCCCGGTAATCCCGTCCGTCGGCTTCCGGTGACTTGACGATCAGGATCCGCCCCCGGCCGCCGACCAGCAGATAGTTCACCACCGTGTTGTTCTGTCGCAGACGATCGGCCTTCCGGTCGACTTGCAGCGTGGCGGCGTACTCGTAGTAGCCGGGCTGCCCCACGCGGATCGGAATCACGAAACGGTTCTTGCCGGCGCGATACGACACGTCCTGCTCGAAAACGATCCGGCCGTTCTCCCGCAAGATGAGCTTGCCCGTTCCCGCATGCAACGCCGACAGCACGACCGACGCTTCGTAGTTTTCGCCCAGCTTGACCACGTTCGGCAGTTCGAGCCGTTCCAGCCAGACTTCGTAGTCATAGTCGTACTGGATCGGCCACACGTCGACCGCAATACCGCGGCTCCGCAATTCGTCCAGCACCGACCACAGATTGCCCGCCGTTTCCGTACCGTCGGAGACCAGGACGATTCGACCGACGTCTTCCGCCGGCAGCATGGCGGCGGCCAGCGAAAGCGCTTGCTCGATGTTGGTGGCATCGCGATCGATCTGTGCGTTGAGTTGACCGAGTTCCTCGGCGGCGAACGATGGCTTCGGCGGCAATTCGACCGCGGCATTCCGGGCGAACACAACCAGTCCCGCCTTGTCCGCGGCCGGCTTCTCGTGGACCGTGCGAACCACGAACTCCATCGCCCGGTCGACGGTCTCGTCGCCGACCGAATCGGACAGATCCACCGCGTAGATCACCGCCAACGTATCGCTCGTGCGTATCCCGCGCGGTTCCGCCAGAGCCATCACCAGCAGCGCCAGCAGCAGCCATCGCACCGCCAGCGCCGCGGCCGCGCGGCGCCGGGGCAGGCCGCTGTAACCGCACACCGACAACCACCACAACCATGCGGCCAGCACGATCCACAGGAGCCGCAGACGGTGCACGAATAGCAAGGTGTGCGTCGCTTCCAGTCCCACGCAGACCGCGGCGAACAGCGCCCAGAACGCCAACAGCGGCCAGATCTGGCGCAACGCCACGGGGCGGCGGGGGCGCGGAACGAGCCGCAACAACACCGCTCGCACCCGCTGCTTCACGCTGGCCATCGCCGCGTTCCTTCCCCTGCGACGCTGTGCCGACGATTGTTCGGAGCACCAAAGACGGCACGGCGAACATCACATCCGATCGGCAAGCACGGCGCCACGATCCGCCTCGTCTCCACGTTCACCGCCCGCCACTCTGCACGCCGCTGCCCGCATCGGGCGACTGTCCCGCTAATCGATCTGCAAACGCAACTCCACGATTCGCCGGTTTCCCGTGTCAGCCACCCACACGGTACGCACGTCGGGAAGCGTCAGGCCCCACGGCGTGTGGAACTGCCCCAGTGCCGAGCCCGGCGATCCGAACCGTCCCAGGCACCTGCCCTGCGGATCCAGCCGGGTCACGCACCCGGCGCGGTATTCCACAACGAACAGATCGTCGCGCTGACCCGCGGCGATGTCATACGGGTAACTGGGAATCCAATCGGAGACCTCCGGGGGCAAGATCCGCAAAAGCCGGCCGTCATCGTCGAAGACCTGAATGCGGTTGTTGAATGCGTCGGCCACGAACAGGGCACCGTCGAGCCAGACCACCCCGCTGGGCCGTTGGAAAAGCCCCGGTTTTGTACCATGGCCACCCCAAGCCGTCAAAAACCGCCCGCTGGCGTCGAACTTCTGGACCCGGTTTCGCCCACCGTACTCGGCGACGTACACGAAACCCCGATCGTCCTCGGCAACCGCCACCGGCCACTGGAACTGGCCGGGACCGTCACCCTTGGTCCCCCACGTTTCCAGCAATTCCCCCGAATCGCTGAAAACGACGACCCGATCATAGTGGGTGTCGGCCACCAGGATCCGACCGTCGCGCAGCACACACACGCCTTCCGGATTCCCGATCTCGGACGCCGGCATCGGCCAGAGGGTATCCAGCGTACGGTCCGGGAAGAACCGGAGGACGCGGCCGCCGTCATCCAGAACCAGTATGCGGCCGTGACGGTCGCACGTCAGTGTCCGCGGAGCCGGCAAACTGTCGGCCAGCGGCGGTAACGTGAACGCGTCGACCCGGACGACTTCCAGAACCGGCAGCCGGCTCCGGCAACCGGTCGGCCACACCGCCACGCCCGCCAGCCATGCCCCGGCGTTGCAGAGAAATTGCCGCCGTGCCGGCCGTTCTTCCGGTCGCTGCATCAGCGTCATCGAACTGTTGTCCCCACCGGATCCGCCCGACGCCGCCGACCAGAACGGTCGAAGCGGATCCAATCGCGAATCCGCGCAAGCGTTTGCGGACCGACCCCGCGAACCCGCCGTTGCAGGTCACCGGCATCCGCGAAAGGACCGTTGCGCGACCGTTCGGCAACGATGCGACGCGCCAACACCGGCCCCACACCGGGAAGCTGTGACAATTCGACCCAGTCCGCGCGATTGATGTCGATGCGATAATCGTACGGCAACGGGGGATCGCGTTCGATGTCCACCGGTTCGATCATCCCGCCACCGTAGCGATACCATTGGACGCCGGCCAGCAACAGGCATACCGCCACCAGGATCGCGATCAGGGTCTGCTGAGCCCTGGGCACGCCCAGTATGCCATCCACCCAACGATGGACGGCCACCGAACGTTCGTTGTGTTCGCAGGAGTCGCCTTCACCTCTTGGCCGGAGATGATCAGCGCGACCTCCGGTGAGGGCCTCCCGCTCCTCGCCGCTGGCACCAGTCCTGTCGAACGACGGGGAACGATCCGGCCGCGGCGGTTCACCGCTCCCCGGCGGACCGCTCCCCCGCCCCGTGACGACCCGGGGTTGCTCTCCGCTGGCCATCGCGCGCCGCCCCCGACACAGTGATCCTCCAACGGCCCGCCGATACGCTCCGCAACGTCCCGCGTGCGCCGGATGCGCGACCGCCGATCTCCACCGCGGCACACACTCCCACCTGCCTTTCCGCGGGATGCACCACGCCGCGTCGTCCTCACGCCGGTTCCCCACCTCAGGACGTGGACGCTTTGCGACACCGCGAAACTGGTGAACCGCCGAGTGGTTCCGGCGATCTCCACCGACACGCGATTGTGGAATCGATCACGCGCGTCGTCAAATTCGTCCACCAGCGGTTGCTCTTCACGGAATCACTTTGCCCACACGCTTACGGATGGACGAGACGCTGTGGGAGGAAGCGCCCACTACCGCTTTGGGGCGGCGCAGAGCGTTCGCGGCCCGGTGGCTTGGCGTAAAGCTCGCGAACTTCCAGGTCGCGACGGGTCGGTGTGCGCGGCCGGTCGTATTCGCGCGGCCGCGTCTCGGTATCCGGACCCAGCCACGAATCCGTGAACGGATCATGCTGCAGAAACGCCCGTCGCTCCACGTCGACAGGTTTCGGCGGGGCGTGGGGGATCTCGATGTGAGGCGCATAGCAACCGGCGGCAAGACCGGCCAGCGCGACCGCGGCCAACCATCCACCACGTCTGGACCGACGTCCCGGCCCCGTGCCGCAGCCCCAGCGGAGCCCGGCGGAGCCCGACCACTGCGGACCGATCCCGCGCGAGCCGGATCGCCGGCGGCGGGGCGCTTGCCGCAAAGCGATCGGCTTCCGGATTGCGGCGGCGGAAAAGCACGACATCGAATGGTCCGTTCGGGCTGTGGAATCCGGGCAACTGACGGCCGCCACCGGTGCGGGACGTATCGCCTTCGCCTGTGGGACGCCAGCCGCTGCAGCGTTGAAACCGTCGGGGCGATGCACTATAGGCGATGCCTCCCGGCGAACCTAGATCACTTCCCAAGCCGTCGTCTCTCGTCCCACCGCCTCACCAAGGTCGGGGTGCAGCAACGCGTTCCGCGGCTTCGACGAGGTTCACAGCCGCGGCGGGAAGAGGGAAAGCGGGACGCGACGTGTGAGCGGTTCACAGCGGCATGCCAGTGGGAGCAATTCATGAAACGTCATCGCCTTGCGTCGGTTGCGGCGTGCGTGGTCGCCTGGTGTCTGTCCTGTCCGGCACGCGCCACCGCGGATGGTGCCCGCACCCACCCCGTGCCGAAGGTGGTCGAGCCGGTCC
>RFHO01000274.1 GCA_003696385.1 Planctomycetota bacterium
CGCCCACCGCCACGGTGTACAGTCGGTCCAGCGACACGGCCGGGAGATACACCCGCCACGCGCAGCGCTTCTGCAGAAACCCTTCCACGAACACCTGTCGCGCGTACGCCGCCGAGATCCGGTCCGGCAGTTCACTCAGCGCACTGACCAACACCGGCGTCCAGAACCATTCGACCAGCCGCTGCGGCTGCCCGACGTGCTCGAGCCACTGTGCGATCGTCACGGTCTGCAACGCTTCCGCCGGCGTCGCCGCCAGTCGTCGCAAACCCCGTCCCAGCGCGACACGCTCCCGGAACGTGAAGAATTTCAGCCCCAGCAGTGCCGGCGCCAAGTGCCACGGCGCCGGTAGCGGCCAGTCGCGAAACCGGATCGCGCGCGGCTCGATCCCGTTCGCGACGGGTTCGATGAAATACAGTTCCCGTGCCGGATGCAGCAAAGAGCGTACGCCGGTGAGTTCACAGAACCGGAAGAACGAGCGGCAACACCCCATCACCACGTGCTGGCAATTGTCGATCGGCTCGCCGCTCTGCGGGTCGATCACGGACGCCGCCCGCCCCCCCAGTCGACTGCGCGCTTCCAGCAGTCGGACCGTCAGGTCGCGCCGGGCCAGCGCGGCGGCCGCCGCCAGCCCGGCCACTCCTCCGCCCACCACGACCACATCGGCGACGGGGCCGGCACCGGCCTGTGGTTGCGGCCCAGCACTCACCGCATCCCCCGCTCAGTCGTACCCCGAAGAGGCCACCTGCGCGGCGAACAGCGACCGCATCGTCGCCCCGATCTGTCGCACCAGTGCCGCATGGCCGCCGCGCCAGACCCGCGGACCCCACAGTGCCACATCGAAAAAGCCGGTATAGCCGTGGTCGACCACCGCCCCGACCAGCTCTCCCACCGGCACGACCCCATCCCCCAGCACACAGTCGTCAGCCAGGACGCGCGCCTCCGCCCGACGGTCGCACACGCGGACGAGTCCCACCCACGGTGCGCATCGTTCGAGAAGCTGAAACGCGCGTGCGTCGGCGTGATGGAAGTGCGCCAGATCCAGCAGCAACCGCACGGCATGGTGCTGCACCTCGGCCACAAAATCCACCGCTTCGTGCATCGAACGCAGCAGACACCGGCGATAGCCATCGTCCCCCGCAAGCGGATGCACGCAAAGCTGTACTCCCATCGCGCCGGCGAAGTCGCCCAGTTCCTGCAGCGTTTCCCGGACGATCCGGCGGGCGTGCGAGCGAATGTGGAGCCCCCGACCGCCGGTCACCACGCAGACGTTGGGAGCGTCGAGGGCCGCCGCCAACCGAATCGCTGCGGAGGCATCTGCCTTCGCTTCCTTCAGACTCAATCCGTTCTGGCCGGTGAACAGTCCCGTCCAGCCGACGCACGAGACGGCCAGGCCGGACGACCTCACCATGTCCACCGCGGCCGCCTCACCAACTTCCTCGACCTTCCGCCGCCAGATCCCGACCGCCGGGATGCCCGCCGAATGCAGCGCATTGAGCCCTTCGCCGAAACTCCACCGGATCATCGTGCTCTGATGCACCGACCAGCGAATCGAGTCGGACGTCAGCAGACAGGGCGCGGCACGCAGGTCGCTGCGCGGCGGAGGAACCTGGATGCGACGGGCCCGCGGCCGCAGGCGTGTCCGCGGCGGCCCATCCGCTCCCACGGCAACCGTGGCGGAGAACGAAAGCTGGGCATCTTGCCGGCTGTGCGCCGCCGAAGAATCGTCCTCGATAGCGCGGATCATCGGATCGGGTCGAGCAGCAGATGAATCCTGCAAGGCCGTTCTCCCAAGCGAGGCAGAGGGGCATCTCCGTGACGAGCCGGCCAAAGCACGTCAGGGAGGACTCTGCAGGCCGTGTTCGCACAACCAGTCCTTACGACAACACCCCGTGCTCCGCACGTCGCTCGACGGTCGAAACCTGCCCGACGGAAACGACTCACTCCCCCCACCGAACGCCACCGGCGAACGGGCCAGCCGACTGCGTGCGCGGGTACAGCCGACCCTGCAACAACGGCGGCAATGCTTCACTCAGCGCCGCAAAGCGACCCCATCGAAACACCTCATCCGTGTCGGCGGTTGGGCATCGCAGCGCGACCCGAACTCAGCCGACCGGATTCCGCAATCCCGTATCCTGGTGCCGGTTGATGGTGTGGTGATTGGCGCAGTCAGTCGTTTCAGACTGTCCTCGGTCGTGTCGTCGGCCCGTTCTGGAATCAGCCGACGCGCCTCGACCGCAGGACCATCGACAGGAAACGGCGACGGTCACCCGGACCGCTCGCGACGGAAGACCCGACCGTCCCACTCCGGAGACAGCTTCGGGCCATTCGACGCGAAACCGGCCCCAAGTGCTGCAGGCGATATGCTCACCGACGCCGTCTTCGAGCGTGGCCGGATCGTATCGGATTTGATGGTTTTCGCAAGCACTGGTTTTCCCCACACGCACACCAGTCTTCCTGCGTTCGCAGTCCACACGAGCGCCCGCGAGCCAAGGCTTTTCGCCATTCCGCCACGACTCGCCCCGAAGGTCGCCGTGCAGTCGCCGAGGTCCCCCAAACGCGCGCTCCGCCCCCTGCGCAGGTCATTCGTCCGAGCCGCTCAGATCCACCACCCACGCGGACGGAATGTGCGTGTCCACGACCTGCCGTGCCAGGTTGATCCATCGCTTGCAACGGTCGAGGATCACGCTGTCCGCGCTGGCGGCGACGTGCTCACCGTGGATCAGAGCCCGATCCGGATCGTTCAGCACTTCCACGTGCCAATCCGCATCCATTGCTCCCGCCACCTCCCGCACCAGCGCGGCCACGCGCCCGCTGTTGGACACCGGGGCATCGAACAACCAGCGGCAGCGGTTTGCTCCCATCTCCTGCAGTGCGGTCGCGATCCGTTCGACCGCCGGTCGCGTCTCGGCGACCTTACGGTAGTGGCCGTGCATCCCGACCAGGTCGCGGTAGCAACCGTCCCGAGCCGCCAGGATGACGCCCCCCGACAGAGCCGCTTCGACCGTCGTCAGGACATTGAACCCGTCGATGGCCACTACCGTCCCTTCGGGCATCGGTGGAACGCACAGCCGGCGCCGGCGGTCGGCCCGTTGTTGATCGGAGCAGGCACACCGAGCCACGGCCAGCCGTTGGCGCACACGTAATCGATAGCGGTCGCCCACCAGCTTCAGGGACGAATCCGGCGGGTAGCCCCGGGTGAGCAGCCACGAGAGATCGAAGACCGCTGCCCGCATCCGCTCGACCTCGGCGTCGGAGAACAACCGGAGATCCTGTGGATGCATGCCGCGGTGTCGTCGGCGATCGGGCATCGTGGAAGCCTCGAAGGGCACTGCGCCAGCGCTGGCCGGAAGCACGCGGACAGCCGGCGCGCGTCTGTCGGAAGCCGGCCGGACGCAGCACCAGGCCGCACGGCCGGCGGGCCGCTGCGCCGCGGCAGGCGCCACCTCCGCGACCGTGGTCGACGACCGTAACGTCACGATCGAGACGCCGCTCTCGCAATCCGCGCCGTCGTCAATCCTCGACGGGCGGAGTGACCAGCAACAGCGGCACGTGAGAAAACTCCGTCGCCATCGAATAGCTCAGCCCACTCATCGCGTGCTGGTCTTCCGCCTGCGTGTTGAACACGACCAGGTCCGCCGTGTACTCCGCGATCAGCTCGGCGTAATGTCGCAACGAACGGCCGAACCGCACGACCGATTCCACACGGAGGCCGGGCCGCGCCCCCCGCAGCGCCTCCGCGGCCGAATCGGCGTATCGCTCCGCATCGTGAAGCAACTGCTGCGACAACTGCTGCCGCAGCGGTTCGGTCGGTACGTCCGGGATCCGCTCCACCGCCCGCATGTACCGGCGGAACGTCACCGAATCCTCGATGTGCGAAAGAACCAGCTTGCCGTCATCCGGAGCCAGAGCCGCGCCGTAGTTGACGAGCCGGTCGTCGCCGGTCAGATAATCGGTCACCACGATGACCTCGCGACATTGCGGCAACTCGGATGGAACGGGGAAATCGGTCCGCCCCGAAGCGGGCAACAGCAGCACTGGAGCGGGACTGCACTGGGCCAGGAGTTCCACATAGACGCCCAGTGCATGGTGCGGGATCAGCCCGTGCTCGTCGAGATAGCGGTACGTCACCACGAGGTCGGGTCGCGCCGAACGGACGATTTCCAGCAGCTCGGCGGCTTTCCGATAGTCTTCGTCGACGACGAATTCCCATCGGCACGTGCTCAACGTGCCACAGTACGCAGTCGCCAGATCGCGAATCCGCGCGGCGTCGGCCCGGTTGCGGTCGGTGACCAGCAGCACCGAACGAAGGGAAGGCCGGTCGTACCGGAAGTGCGGCCGTTCTGCACGCCGGAACACCGATTGAAATTCGTCGATCACGTCCATCGGATCGTTCCCCGGAGTTTCCCCAGGACGGCGTGGGGCCTTCAGTTCCCGCGGTCACAACACAGTCCGGCACGTATTTTTTGCACACCGGACCGTGCTTTTCATGACGAAGCACGCAGCCCACATGATCCACCGCGCGACCGCGCTCAATGTCGGAAGTGCCGATGTCCCGTGAACACCATCGCGATCCCGCGCTCGTTACATGCGTCGATCACCTGCGCATCGTTGCGTGAGCCGCCGGGCTGGACGATGGCGGTCACACCGGCATCCGCCAGCAGGTCGACTCCGTCGCGGAAAGGAAAAAAGGCGTCCGACGCAGCCACGGCGCCGCGCGCCCGCTGGCCGGCCTTGTGAACGGCGATGAAGGCCGCATCCAGCCGGCTCATCTGCCCCGCCCCCACACCCACCAGTGCGTTTTGCGCGGCGATCACGATGGCGTTGGATTTCACGTGTTTGCAAGCCCGCCATGCGAAATCCAGCCCCGCGATTTCCGCCTCGGAAGGCCGCCGCTCCGTGACGCACTCCCACGCCGCCGGCGGTTCGATCGCGACATCACGCCCCTGCACGAGAATTCCACCGGTGACACGACGGTAGTCCCATGGTCCGACATCACCGGTTCCCCAACCTTCGCAGATCAGCAGCCGCACATTGCGATGCCACTTCGGCACGCTGGTCAGCAGTTCGAACGCCTCTTCCACGAACGACGGCGCGATGATCGCCTCC
>RFHO01000275.1 GCA_003696385.1 Planctomycetota bacterium
GCACCTGGCGGGCGAATTTGCGTTCGTCGCCCTGTCGCGAATCCGCGGAACGGCCACGTTCGCAGGCATGCCGGTGACGCAATGGTACGACCGGCTGGTCTGCGGCGTTTACGTCGTGCACTGCCCCAGCGGCCGGATTGCGGGACGATTGCACTTCGAGCCGCCGATTCGCGAGCTGTTCGACGTGCGGCTGCTGCCCGGAATTGTGTTTCCGGCGGTCGTCGGTCTGCAACGTGGAACGCTCGATTCCCTGTTCGTTTTCCCCGGAGTCACCGAGGCCAACGCCCGCCTTCCCCGGAAACGCCCGGCCACCGGTGACCCGGCGACCGTCGACTGACGGCTGACCGCCGCCGCGAAATTCCGCCAGCTCGGTCACCACGGCCGACGTCTTCTCCGTCGCTGTCAGTACTCCCGAACTGTCGTTGTCGGGCTCCGCAACCGGCAGAGCCAACCGTCGCCGGAACCGGCGCTCTCGCCGCATGGTTTCGTCCGACGACATTCCCGGATACGCGTCGCCGGACAGTGGGAACGCGCGCGTCTCACGATCGTCCGCCGCTCGCCCCGCGCTCGCCCGCATCCGAGGAATCGTCCGACTTCACGTAGAACTCCGACAGGTCGCCTCCCTTGACCTCCATTTGCAGGACCTTGATCGACTGCTCGATCTTCTGCAGCCGCTGTTCGAGCAACGGATGCAGCTTGAGCGATTCGGATTTCGGCTTGATGCGCGGCACGGCCGGATAGTTCAAATGGCGTTGCAAAGCAGCGAACATGTACAAGGGGTCGCGACCACGATGCGCTCGCGCGATCCGGCCTTCCTGCGCCCCGAAAAGTATCGGATAGCTGGGCTGGTACGCGGGGTTTCCTGTACGCCGGCGTTTCTCGATCACGTATTGTTCGGAGCGAAAATACAACAGGTCTGCAAAATCCACCGTGCCCAGATCCACTCGGACCTTGTGGATCCAGTCCCGCCACGCGTCGTCGTACATCGGATCGGCGGCAACCGCCAATAGCCCCTGCGAATAGCCCAACCGATTCCGGGCAATGCATTCGAACTGGTAGATGAACAGCCCCGCCATTTTCGGGTCCTTGGCCCGGTATTCCGCCTCCTTTTCCAGGATCTGTAGCGCCAGTTTCTGGTCGAACCGCTGTCGTTCCTCCTCCGCCTGCATCATCACGAACGCCTGAAACGGCGCAAAATAGTGGCTCAGCTTCTGCATCGCCGGTCCCATCCGACCATGCAGCATGATTTCCGCCCGCATGAAATCGATCGCCATCGGCAACTTGGTCGTCGCCAGGATCTCGTCCTGGATCATCTGCAGCGTTTCCTGAGCAGGCACGTTTTCCTCCAGGCGTTCGCGAAAGACGCGAAAGAAATACGCCTGCTCGATATACTCTTCCTTGTCCAACGGTTGATTGCTCATCGGTGTCGGTCTCCCGGGGTCACCCCCGTGCAGGGGCGACGCAGCGGCCTCCCGGCGACATGCCCACGGCGCGGATGTCCCGCCGTTTCATCGTAACCCATAGACCGCGACGTGCCGAAGCGTCCCCGGTTCGTCGCGGAGAGCGGAGACGCAACAAAGCGGAGCCGTCGATGCGGACCCAACCGGTTCCCCTCGAACTCGGTGAGAATCCTGCGCCCAGCCCGCCTTCGGCGTTCCGGATCGGCATGCTGGATGACGACGAAGACACGCAGTTTCATGCCCAGCGACTCGGCCTGTTCTTCGGAGCCGGTATCGTACCACCGGACGCGTTGCCGCAGGTCTTGCGAAACGGCGACCGGACCGAACTTCCGCCGGCCGGCTTGTCGCCGACCACCGCGTGGCAACGGGTGAACCGTCTCCCACCGGTTCACGCGGTGATTTGCGGAGTGCCCGAACGGCTGAGTCCCGACACTGTTCGAGCGATTCAACGCTCGTCATCGCGGCTGGTTCTGGTGGGTCGTGCCGCCCTGGCCCCGCCGCCGTCGCTGGCCGGTATCGCTCGATCCACCAGGTCCGACGAAGCCGACCTTTCCGTGTTCGTGTGCTCCCCGGCGCTGGGTGAGCGGACGTTCTGCGCAGCAGCTCACACGCTGGCCGAGGGACGCATCGGCGTGCTGAAAACGGCATTTCGCGCAGCCAGTCTGAACCACGTCCCCGACCCAACCGGCAACATCGACGTCGCGAACGGTCCCCACGAGGCGATCCTGCGGCGCCGACTGGCAATGCTCGTGCAACAGGCCGTGTGGCTGCTGGGCGCCGAGCGCGACCTTCGCGCCGTCCTCACGCAGTCGTTCGAACATGGCGTGGCGGCAGTGATCCGCCGCTGCGACGGCGTGGCGGCGCATCTGCTGCTGGACGTGTCCGCGACATTGCACTGCGACACCGGCTGGGTTCTCGACACGTCCGACGGCGGTTTCGCGAATTTCCACGAGACGCGACGCGAACCTGACGGTGAAACGTACGCCGTGCCCGTCTCTTGTCCCCACGATCCGTGGTCCGGGATCCACGCCGACCTGATCGCCCGTTGCTCCGCCGTCGCCGGCGGCGAGCCGCTCGGCGATCGCAGCGAGGATCCGCTGTGGGCCGCAACCGGGACAACCGGGGACGTGGCACCGCCGGGCGCACCGCCAGACTGCGGCGAACATGCCAGCGATCGCCTCGAGACGGTTGCCACGAAGCGTCCGCACGAGGACACTCGAAGCCAGAACAGTCCGCAAGGCTGTCTGCCGAGCGGCGTCGAATCATTGTTCGCCCTGCGACCGGCGCAGGTCGCCGCCGCGTTGACCGAAACGCTATTGAAGGCCGGCAGCGATGCCGCCGCCGGCCCGCCACGCCGCACCGGAACCCTCGATGAACGATCGTGAGGTCTGCCGTGGACGTCACCAAAACACACGTCGCCGCCGAATTCAACGTGGGCAGTCCCCTGATTTCCTGTCGCTATCACCCGACCGGACAGTACATCTTCGCAGGCGCGCAGGATTACCGGGTGTGGCGGGTGGACACGAAGGGCAACAAAACGCCATTCGTTGCGGACGCCTGGGTCCGCGGTATCGCATTCACCGAGCAGGGGCGGGTCCTGCTGACCGGCGGCTATGATGGCCGGCTGTCATGGTGGGATGCGCTGGGAGACGGAAAGCAACCGCTGCGCAGCGTGGATGCCCATCAGGGCTGGATTCGAGCGGTCGCCGTCAGCGCGGATGGTAAACTGGCCGCCACGGCCGGCAATGACCTCGTCGTACGGCTGTGGTCAGTAAATGACGGGAAACTGGTCCGGGAGCTCTCGGGACACCAGTCACACGTCTACAACGTGGCCTTCCATCCGCATCAGGCGCGGCTGGTCAGCGGTGACCTGAAGGCCGAATTGTTCGACTGGGACGTGACGACGGGCGTCCGCCAACGGCACTGGCAGATCAAAGCACTTTACAAGTACGACGGCGGTTTCCGCGCCGATATCGGCGGAACACGGACGATGCGGTTCGACGCCGAGGGCAAGCGTCTGGCGGTCGGCGGAATCACCAACGTCACCAATGCATTCGCCGGCGTCGGCAATCCGCTGGTCGTCGTTGTGGACTGGACGAGCGGCAAGCAGCAGGAGTACCACAGCAAATCCAAACCGCGCGGCGTCGCTTGGGGAGTCGCTTTTCTGGCGGATGGCACGATCGTCGCCTGCTCGGGCGGCGGCAGCGGAGGTTTGTTGCTGTTCTGGCAGCCTGGCAAGAAAGACGCCTTTCACGAGACCAAGCTGCCCAACACGGCCCGTGACCTGGATCTGGCGCCGGACGGCCAACACGTCGTGACCGCTCACTACGACGGTCGGCTTCGCGTCTCGAAGCTGGGACCGAAGAGCTGAACCTCTGCCGTCTGCGACCGGCCGGTAGTCCGCCGCCGGCAGACCGGTTCGTTCACAGGTCGAACAGCGCCCGCGGATCGATGGGTGGCCCTGCTTCGTCGCGGTCGAACCGTTCCTCGGCAAACGGATGCAGCGACCGCTGTTTCGGTGCGGGCGAGGCTTTCAGCCAGGCTTCGGCCAGCTTCAGATCCGCCGCCGTGGTGATCTTGAAATTGGACGGGACGCCTTCCACCACGAACACCGGGAAGCCGGCATCCTGCAGCAACTGTGCTTCGTCGGTCGGCGTGCCGGATCGTTTGCGATACGCCTCACGCAGCCATTCCGTGCGACAGACCTGCGGCGTCTGGGCGGCCCAGATTCCGTCCCGCGATACCGTCGCCACCACTCGACCGGATTCGTCGACCCGCTTGAGCGTATCGGCCACACGGGTCGCCAAAATGGCCGCGCCGTACCGCACGGCGGCTTCGAACACGTTGTCGATGTCTTTGCGCTGGATCAGCGGACGCGCGGCATCGTGCACGGCGACGAACTCGCAATCGGACGCCACCGCCTCCAGACCGCAGCGAACCGAATCGGCACGCTGCGACCCGCCGGAAACGACCTCGATGTTCAGGAACGCGAGATGCGGGCGATAGCGTTCTTTGAACCACTGCAGATCGTCCGCAGCCACGACCACCACCAGCGATTTCACGTCCGGATGGTCCGCGAACGGCGTGATTGCCCGGACCCACACCGGCCGCCCATCCAGTTCCACGAACGGCTTTTTCTCCCGCCGTCCGCCCGCTCCGAATCGCCGGCTCCGGCCCGCCGCCGCCAGGATGACTCCGAAGCTCGCCACCACGCTACCTCCCCTGCTGCGTCCACCCGCCTCGCCATGGCCCCGCCGCGACCGACGGTCCGGAAAACATTCCGGCCGCCGCGGCGACGCGGATGGCGTCCGCGGGCCCACCGCCCGCCCGCGGCTCCCTTCACTCGCTCCCGCCGCGTGTCCGTCCGCAATTGTGTTCCGAACGACGTACCCCACGCAACGTCTTGTGCGACGATGTTGGCGACGGCAATCCCGAACCGGTGCGGTCAACGTGGAAACCGACGCCCGGCAATCGCCGGGACGCGCGGAGCAGCAGGTGGTCGCAGCACCTGGGTGATACCGGCGAACGTTCCGCCGCCGAACGCCGCCGTTCGCTTTGCGGACGACACCACCGAACGGGCTACCCCGATCGCGCGGCCCTGTGCATTTTCGCGCGATCTGTGCGATTTCGCACGACGGCATTTCGAGACCAAGACTCGGGCTGAGGGAGCGTCGCCAAAGCGTGCCATAGCACCATGGAACCGGGACCTTTCGCTGGAAGGCATCACTAACCATCGGCCATTACTATGTTTGGAAGGCTTCTGCCTCAGCCACGCTTGCGGCCGGGCGGGTCCCTCGCCGCGGGTTCGATGGCCGGCGTGGCGGCCGCGGTGCCGTCGATTTCGGCCCCGGCAAGGGGTTGGATCGGAATTTGCTGGCGGAATGCGGGTCATTCGGCGTTGCGAAGTCTCCGAAGCGGCGCCCGAACATCCCCAGCGACATCGACGAGACCTCCGGCAGGCGGCGAACGCCGGGTGGTGTGCCGTCGGCCGGAACGCCGCGGAGCTTCGCGTCGAAGCAGCCGGTGGACAACGGCCGAGCCGAAAACGCAGGCCGGTCCGACCTCCATTTCCGTCCGTTGCAGGCTGCGCGAACGGTGTGCTGGCCGCAGTCGGCGGGCCGAATTTCGAGGAATTGTCGTGAGTGTTGCCACTCCGCAGATCGATCTACTGGTTGTCGACGACGACGACGCGTTTCGCAGCAGTCTGGTGCGGCGCTTTCAACGGCGCGGGTTCAACGTTTCCGAAGCCGCCAGCGCAGAAGAAGCGCTCGAGCTGATCGCGCGGCGCCTGTTCGACGTCGCGGTGGTGGACATGGTCATGCCCGGGATGTCCGGTCTCGAGCTGCTCGAGCGGATGCGCGAACTCAACCCGCATTGCCAGTGCATTCTACTGACCGGTCAGGCGACGGTGGAATCGGCCGTTCAGGCAATGAAGCTGGGGGCGTACGACTATCTGCGCAAGCCGTTTCCCCTGGCGGAACTGGAAGTCGTGCTTCAGAAAGCGTACGAGCGGCACCAGCTCTCCAAAGAGAACGCCCAGCTCCGCGAACTGCTGCACCGGTCCGAGGAAAAGTGGGAAATGATCGGCCACTCACCGGTGATGCAGGACGTGTTCCGCCTGATCGAGCGAGCCGGTCCCAGCGACAAACCGATCCTGATCCTGGGTGAAAGCGGCACGGGCAAGGAACTGGTGGCGCGGGCGCTGCACGCCTGCAGCCCGCGGAAAGACAAACCGTTCGTAGCGATCAATTGTGCCGCTCTACCCGACCAGTTGCTGGAAAGCGAATTGTTCGGACACGAAAAGGGAGCCTTCACCGGAGCGACCGCGTCCCGGCCGGGACTGTTCGAGGTGGCCGACGGCGGCACCCTGTTCATCGACGAAATCGGCGAGATGTCGCCGATGATGCAGGTCAAGCTGTTGCGGGTTCTGGAAGACGGCTCCATGCGGCGCGTGGGATCGAACCAGGAACGGCGGGTCAACATCCGGTTGATCTCGGCCACCAACCGCGACCTGGAGAAGCTCGTGCAGGAAGGATCGTTCCGCGAAGACCTGCTGTACCGCATCAATGTGCTGTCGATCGAACTGCCGCCGCTGCGGGAACGCGAAGGTGACATTCCGCCGCTGGTCGCCCGATACCTCGGAGAAGGCTGGGAAGTCGATCCGGAAGCCATGGAATGCCTGCAGCGGTACCACTGGCCGGGGAATGTGCGCCAACTGATCAATGTCCTCGAACGTTCCAAGATCATGGCGGAGGCCAACCGCGTCACTGTGCACGACCTTCCGCGTTCGATCGTCGAAGCCGTTCATGAGCAGGCGGCGCACCGCGGCGGTTCCCCGAACGCGACTCCGGTCGCCGCCGGCTCCGGCCCGGTCGTCGATTCCGGACCGCCCCCGACCGTGGCGAAACCATCACATCCCCGCGCCCCGGCAGCCGGCAACCTGCCCCCGACGGACAATCTGGCGGCGGTCGAGCGTTTCAAGGTCGTCGAGGTGCTCCGGCGTTGCCATGGCAACAAATCCCGCGCGGCGAAGGCGCTCGGGGTAACCCGCCGCAGCCTGTATCGCCTGCTGGAAAAGCACGCGATCCGCGAAGACGAATATCTCAACAACGGTTCGTACGCCGGATGACGCCGTCCTCGCGGCGACCAGCCGGACACTGCTTGCCCCGCCGCGGGACCGGGTCGCCGCCGTCGATCACCATCGTGGTCGAAATGTCCGACGCCCGCCTGCAAAA